>JBJMNA010000116.1:0-4705 GCA_045804485.1 Chloroflexota bacterium | reverse complement strand
TCGAGCACCGTCGCGCCCGCGATCCCCGCGCTTCGGAGCTGCGCGAGATAGCCGATCTGGACGGCGTTCCCGAACGTCACCCCGCCGTCGAGCGGCGGCAGGTCTCCGGCGATCGTGCGCAGGAGTGTCGTCTTGCCCGCACCGTTGGGACCGACGATGCCGATCCGGTCGCCGCGCTGTGCGGCGAGGAACGGGACCCGCGCAACGAGCTTCGGCTCGGTGGCGACGGCGCCGTCGGCACTGACCGCGCCTCGGCCGGGCAGGTAGCCGACGGCCAGGTCCTCGACGCGGACGACGATCTCGCCGCTGCGCGACGGTCCGGCGCCACCAAGCAGTGCCCCGGCCGGGATGGCCATCTTCTTCGTCGTCTTCGGCGCGTCCCGCCGCTCGGCCTCCAATCGCTCGAGCCGCGCCTCGTGCTCGTGCATCTTGCTGAACTTGCGGTGGCTCCGATAGCGCTGGACGAGCTCCTTCTCGCGGGCGATCTGCTCGGCCTGCGTCTCGACGTCCTTCACGGTGCGCAGGTCGCGCTCGACTCGCTGGCGGTGATACGCGCTGTAGTCGCCACGGAACGTCGTCAGGCGGCGGTCGCGCAGCTCCCAGATCCGGGTCACTGTGGCGTCAAGGAACGCCCTGTCATGAGATGCCACGAGCAGCGAACCGGTCCGACGCCGAAGGTGCTCCTCGAGCCACTCGAGTGCGTCGAGATCGAGGTGGTTCGTCGGTTCGTCGAGCAGCAGGAGGTCCGGGTCGGCGATGACGAGGCGCGCCAGCGACGCCCGGGTCTGCTCGCCGCCGGACAACGCCGACGGCGGCTTCGCCCACTCGTCGCGCGAGAACCCGAGGCCCGTCAACGCGCTTTCGACCCGCTGGTCGAGCGTGTAGCCGCCGAGGACCTCGTATTCGTGGAGCAGCTCCGCGTAGGCATGGTCGGTGACGGCGCCGGCGCCCTCCATCGCCGCGAGCCGCTCGCGCATGCGGTCGAGGTGGGCGGCGCCTGTCCGGACCGCCTGGCGGAGGTCGGGCGAGGCCATGAACGCCTCGTCGAAATGGGCCTCCTGCGCCAAGAGCCCGAGGGTCAGGCCGCGCTTGCGGTGGACCTCGCCGCGGTCCGGCTCGTCCCGCCCGGCGGCCAGTCGGAGCAGCGTCGTCTTGCCGGCCCCGTTCGGACCGACGAGCCCGATCCGATCGCCAAGCGCGATCGACGCGTCGATAGCGTCGAGGATCACGAAGGTGCCGACCTCGCGGGTGACGCCCGTCAGCCGCAGGATGCTCATCCCGCGGCCTCGGATGCCGAGTCGGACGCGACGCCGCCGGAGGCGCGCGCTGCAGCACGCCGGGTCGCGGCGGCACGTTTCGTTCGCTCGGTCCGTGCCTGCGCCGCGGCACGGTCCGCTTCGTCCGCCGTCAGCCCGACCGTCCCCTCGCCAGCAAGCTCCGTCCAGCGGCGACCCGCGCGCCGCGGAGCACCGGTCATCGTCCGCAGGATCGCGGCGGCGCTCTTGCGGTCGGTCGGACCCAGGCGTTGGCACCACGAGCAGAAATGCGTCGAGCGCGCGCCGATGACGATCCGCTTGACCGGTCGGCCGCAGCGCGGACACGGCTCGCCGGTGCGCTGGTAGACCTGCAGGTGCTCCTGCATCGAGCCGTCACCGTCGGGTGCGGTGTAGTCGTCGATCGAGCTGCCGCGTCGCTGGACCGCCTCGCCAAGGACGCGCCGGACCTCGGTGTAGAGATGTCGCTCGTCGGCGGGGCGGAGCGTGCCCGCAGTCCTGAGCGGATGGAGTCGAGCCGCCCAGAGCGCCTCGTCGGCATAGATGTTGCCGACGCCCGCGAGGAACGACTGGTCGAGCAGCAGTGGCTTCAGCCGGCCCTTCCGCCGTCGCAAACGCTGCCGGAATGCGCGGACGTCGAACGCCGCATCGAGCGGCTCGGGCCCGAAAGCGCCGAAGACCGCCGCACCGCCGACGTCGGTCACGAGCTCTCCTGTGACCGGGTCCCGGCCATAGAGCCCGACCCGTCCGAACTTCCGGATGTCCCGGAAGCGCACCTCGCGACCGTCCGCCAGCTCGAGAACGAGGCGGACGTACGGGTCCTGCGGCGCCTCCGCGGGAACGACGAACAGCTGACCGGTCATCTTGAGGTGGATCGTCAGCGCCGCGTCACCCGACAGCTCGACGACGACCAGCTTCGCCCGCCGTCCGACGGCTTCGATCCGCCGACCCGCGATCGCCGCGTCAAAGTCCTCGGGCGTATGCGTCCGGAGCGTCCGTGCCCATGAGCAGCGGGCGCCGGTGATCGTGGCCCCGACGATGCGGGGACGCAGGTCGCGCGCGACCGTCTCGACCTCGGGAAGCTCGGGCATCGCCGGAGGTTACCCGAGGGTCGGCGCGAGCGGCGCCTCGAGATCCGGCGCCTCGTCGGCCTCGGCCGCCACCGCGTCCGCACGGGTCAACGGCGTCATCGATTCCCAGTCGTCGCCGACCTTGATGTCGACGGTCAACGGCACGTCGAGCGGCAGCGCGCTCTCCATCGTCTCGCGCAGGACCGGGACGAGCGTGTCGAGCTCCTCGCGAGGCACCTCGAGGAGCAGTTCGTCGTGCACCTGGAGGAGCGGCCGCGCGCGGAACCCGCCCGCCGCCAGCCGTTCGTCGAGCCGGATCATGGCGATCTTGACGATGTCCGCGGCGGTCCCCTGGATCGGCATGTTGATGGCCATCCGCTCCCCCGCCGATCGGAGCGTCGGGTTCCGGGCCGCGAGTTCCGGGATGTGACGCTTCCGCCCGAGCAGCGTCGTCACGTAGCCCTGGTCGCGAGCCTGCTCCTTGATCGCGAGCATGTAATAGCTGATGCCGGAGTAGGTCGCGAAGTAGGTGTTGATGAAGGCCTGGGCCTCGGCGCGCGGGATGTTCGCCCGTTCGGAGAGGCCGAAGTCGGAGAGTCCGTACGCGATCCCGAAATTGACCATCTTCGCCATCGACCGCTCGCCGAGCGTGACCTCGGCCGGGTCTTTGTGGAGGACGAGCGCGGCCGTCTCGCGATGCAGGTCGGCGTTGCGCGCGAACGCGTCGCGCAGGTGCTCGTCGCCCGAGACATGGGCGAGGATCCGCAGCTCGATCTGGCTGTAGTCCGCGGCGACGAGCGTCAGGTCGGGCGAGCCTGCCACGAAGGCGCGCCGGATGCGTCGACCGAGCGGCGTCCGGATCGGGATGTTCTGGAGATTCGGGTCCGACGACGACAGCCGCCCGGTCGCGGCGACGGCCTGATGGAACGTCGTATGGAGGCGGCCGTCCGACGCGATGAGCGTCGGCAGCGCGTCGACGTAGGTCGATCGAAGCTTCGTGTAGATCCGCCACTCGAGGAGCTTGTCGACCATCGGGTGGGCCGCCCGGAGATCCTCGAGGACGGATGCGTCCGTCGAGAAGCCGGTCTTCGTGCGTTTGCCCTTGGGCAGTCCGAGCTCGAAGAAAAGCACCTGCTCGAGCTGCTTCGGGCTGCCGAGGTTGAACTCGTGACCGACGTCGGCATAGATCTCGTGCTCGAGCCGAGAGATCTCTGTCCCGAACTCCTCGGCAAGGACAGCGAGCGCGTCACGATCGACGGCGACGCCGGTCGCCTCCATCCGCGCGAGCACGGGGATGAGCGGCAGCTCGATCTCGCGGAAGAGCCGGTCCAGCCCGCCTTCGACGAGCCGTCGCTCGAGCGGGTCACGGACCGCGAGCGCGGACAGTGCCTCGAGCCCGGCGCGCGCCGGGCCGTCGAGCGTGGCTGCGTCGGGGAGGATCAGGTCGAGTTGCTCGGCGACGATGTCCGCGATGGTCTGGCTGCGGAGGGCGGCGTTCAGGATGTATGCCGCGATCTGGGTGTCGAACGCGACGGGGGTCGCGTCCGCGGCGGGGTCGTCCGCGATGCGCCGGACGAGCAGCGGCTTGACCTCATGGCCGACGACCGGGATCCGGAGGCGGTCGAGGAGCCGCTGGAGCGCGGCCGAATCCTCCGCGCCGGAGACTGCGACCGTCCGACCGTCCGTGCCGGCGAGAGCGAACGCGATCGGGTCGCCACGTCGCGGTCGCGGATCGTCGAGAAGGAGCGCCACGCCGACGGCCGTCTGGCCGGCCAGCCACGGCTCGAGGGCCCCGATCCCGTCCCCGTCGTGGACCTCGATCCGCATCGGGTCATCGACGGCGGCCGCCAGCGCCGTGGGAAGGTCGCCTGGCTCGGCGGCGTCGGTCGTCGAGCGATGGTCCGTGTCGTCCGCCCCGGGCGGTGTCGGACGCTCGCCCGAGACGGCCTGAGCCGACACGGCATCGAAATCGAGCGACAGCTGGAGGCCGCCGCCTTCGTTCACCGGCCGGTTCGGGCGCGGCGCACCCCAGCCGCTCGGTCGAGCGGTCCCGGCGACGCGCGCCGCGGGCACGGAGCCGTCCGTCGCCACGCCGCGCAGCACCTCGGCGGCGTCACCGGCCGATTCGCCGGTCATCGCCGGCAGCCGCTCGATGAGCGAGCGGAACTCGTACTCGCGGAAGAGGCGGATGACCGTCTCGCGGTCGTAGTCGCCGAGCCGTGCAGCCTCGAGGTCGAAGTCGACCGGCAGGTCGCGGACGATCGTCGAGAGGTCCTTGCCCATGAACACGGCCTCGCGGTGCTCGACGAGCTTGTCGCGCAGCTTGTCCGGCTTCACATCGCCGATCCGCTCGTACAGCGC
>JBJMNA010000115.1:0-3782 GCA_045804485.1 Chloroflexota bacterium | reverse complement strand
TGGCCATCGAGCGGTGCGGCTCTCGCACGGGCGACGCCCATCTACGAGACGTTCCCGGGTTGGATCGAGCCGATCCACGGCATCCGCTCGCTCAGCGACCTGCCGGAGAACGCGCGACGGTACGTCTCGGCGATCGAGGAGCACGCCGGCGTGCCGATCGTCCTCGTCTCGGTCGGTCCTGAGCGGACGCAGACGATCGAACGGGCTTGGCGTCCGATGCGCCATCGGCAGGGATTGCCGGCATGAGCCTCGTGATGCCGACCCGGGTCCTGGTCGTGGGCGGTGGTGGCCGCGAGCACGCACTCGCATGGAAGCTCGCCGGCGAGCCGGGTGTCAACGAGGTCATCGTCGCACCGGGCAGCGCCGGGATCGCCGAGGAGCCGCGGGTGTCCGTCGCCGGCGATGTCGCCGCATCCTCGATCGGCGCGGTCGTCGATCTCGCGCGGGCGCGCGCGGTCGAGCTCGTCGTCGTCGGGCCGGAGGCACCGCTCGCGGATGGCCTTGCCGACGCGCTGATCGATGCCGGGATCGCGGTGCTCGGCGCGACGCAGGCAGCGGCGCGGATCGAATCGTCCAAGGCGTTCTGCCACGAGGTCGCTGCGGCGGCGGGTGTCCACATGGCCGCGGCCGAGGTGGCGACGACGCGCGCGGACGCGGACCGGGCCGTCGCACGGCTCGCGGCGGCCGGCACCGGGATCGTCATCAAGGAGGACGGGCTTGCTGCCGGCAAGGGCGTGACGGTGCTCGAACACGCTGGGGACGCGTCGCCGGTGCTGGACGCCCTCTACCGGGATGGCGACGGCCCGCGCGTCGTCATCGAGGAACGCCTGTACGGGCCCGAAGCGACCGTCATCGCGGTCTGCGACGGCGAACGCGCGATCGCGCTACCGCCCGCCCGCGACCACAAGCGGCTCGGTGACGGTGATTCGGGACCGAACACGGGCGGGATGGGGGCCTACGCGCCACTCCCCGAATTGAGCGACTCGGACGTCGACGCGATCCTCGCCGACGTCCACCGGCCGATCCTCGCGGAGCTCGCGCGCCGCGGTACGCCGTTTCGCGGGTTCCTCTACGCAGGCCTGATGCTCACCGAGAACGGCCCGGTCCTGCTCGAATGCAACGCCCGCCTCGGCGACCCCGAGACCCAGGTGATCCTGCCACTGCTCGGCGGCGCACTCGGCCCGACGCTCCTCGCGGCGGCGCGCGGCACGCTTCCCGCCGGGGTCCCGGCACGCTTTCCGATCCTCCCAGGCGCCGCGGTCGGGATCGTCCTCGCCGGAGCCTCGTACCCGACGGCGCCAAGCGCGGGCGATGCGATCACGGGCCTCGACCAGGCACGCCGGCTCGGTGGACTCGTGTTCCATGCCGGGACGACCACGACAGGCGAGGGCGGCTGGGCGACGAACGGCGGCCGGATCCTCACCGTCGTCGGCCGCGGTCGCGACCCGGAGAGCGCACGCGCGCTCGCGGAACGCGCCGCAGACGCCATCGACTTCCCGGGTCTCCAGCGACGGCACGACATCGGTCGCGTCGCCGTCGGCGCGAGTGCCCGATGATCCCGCGCTACACGCTCCCCGAGATGGGCGCGATCTGGTCGGAGACCGCCCGCTTCGAAGCGATGCTCCGCGTCGAGCTCGCGGTCGCCCGCGCGCAGTCAGCCCGCGGCCAGATCCCGCCCGAGGCCATCACCGCCATCGAGTCGCGCGCTCACGTCGACGTCGACCGGATCCTCGAGATCGAGCGGACGACCGACCACGACGTCATCGCCTTCGTCAGCCAGGTGGCCGAGACCGTCGGCTCGGACGGTCGCTACCTGCACCTCGGTCTGACCAGCAGTGACGTGGTCGACACCGCTCTCGCGCTGCAGCTGCGCGCCGCCGGTGAGCGTCTCCTCCTCGACTGCGACCGGCTGCTGGCCGTCCTCGTCGCTCGGGCGCGCGGCGAGGCGAGCACGGTGATGATGGGCCGCACCCATTCGGTCCATGCCGAGCCGACGACGCTCGGGCTCAAGATCGCCGGCTGGGCCTTCGAGCTCGATCGCGGACGGACCCGCCTCGCCTCAGCCGTCGACGAGATCGCGACGGGCAAGATCTCCGGGCCGGTCGGGACCTACAGCCATCTCGCACCTGACCTTGAGGAGGAGGTGCTCGCATCGCTCGGCCTCCACGTCGACCCGGTCAGCACCCAGATCGTCCAGCGCGACCGGCACGCCGGGCTGCTGACCGCGATCGCGATCGTCGGCGGCTCGCTGGAGCGGTTCGCGACCGAGATCCGCAACCTCCAGCACACGGAGATCGGCGAGCTCCAGGAGCCGTTCAAGGCCGGCCAGAAGGGCTCGTCGGCGATGCCACACAAACGCAACCCGATCCTCTCGGAACGGATCGCCGGTCTCGCCCGGCTTCTGCGCGGGTACGCGCACACCGCGCTCGAGGATCAGCCGCTCTGGCACGAGCGCGACATCAGCCACTCGAGCGCCGAGCGCGTCATCCTCCCGGACGCGACGATCCTCCTCGACTACATGCTCGTTCGGATGACCGCCCTCGTGGACGGCATGCTCGTGCGCTCGGAGCGGATGCGCGAGAACATCGCGCGCGGCCTCGGGCTGCATGCGTCGTCGCACGTCCTCGTCGCGCTCGTCGATGCGGGCGGGATCTCGCGGGAGGAGGCGTACGGGATCGTCCAGCGAGCTTCGCTCCGCGCCGCCGACGAGCGGGTACCGTTGCGCGACCTGCTCGCGGTCGACCCGGCCGTGGCCCAGCGTCTGTCGCTCGCGCGGCTCGACGAATGCTTCGATGACGCGTCGTATCTGCGCCACGTGCCCGAGGTCATCGCGAGGCTCGCCCGGATCGGCCACCTGACGGCGGTGCCGGATGCTCGCTGACGCGTATCTCCGGTCGGGAAAGGTCCGTGACCTATACGCACGTGCCGACGGAAGCCTGCTGCTCGTCGCATCGGACCGGATGTCCGCGTTCGACGTCATCCTGCCCACCGAGATCCCGGACAAGGGCCGTGTCCTGACGGGACTGTCGCGTCATTGGTTCGGACGAACGTCGGACATCGTCCGGAACCACCTGATCGCGACCGAGACGGACGATCCGGCCCTCCGCGGACGGGTCATGATCTGCCGCCCGACGGCGGTGATCCCGATCGAGGCAGTCGTGCGTGGTTACCTCGCGGGTTCGGGCTGGAAGGAATACCGGGCGACCGGCAGGGTCTGCGGTGTCGTGCTCCCGGGCGGTCTTGTCGAGAGCGATCGGCTGCCCGAGCCGATCTTCACGCCGGCGACCAAGGCCGAGGCAGGCGAGCACGACGAGAACATCGACTTCGACACGATGGCCGCGTCCGTCGGACACGACACAGCCGAGCGCGTCCGAGACCTCGCGATCGCCCTCTACCGGCGCGCGGCCGCCGAGACCGAACGCGTGGGGATCCTGCTCGCCGACACGAAGTTCGAATTCGGGATCGACGAGACGACCGGCGACATCGTCCTCATCGACGAGGCACTGACACCCGACTCCTCCCGGTTCTGGGATGGCGCGACCTACGAGCCGGGCCGACCGCAGGCGAGCTTCGACAAGCAATTCGTTCGCGACTGGCTCGAAACGCAGCCGTGGGACAAGACCGCCCCCGGGCCGGCCCTGCCCGACGATGTCGTGGCGGGGACACGACAGCGGTATGTCGAAGCGTTCGAGCGGATCACCGGTGCGAGCTTCAGCCGCTACCTCGAGGAGGACGTGATCGCGCCATGACGAGCTTCCGGTTCGCCGTCAACGTCACGCCGA
>JBJMNA010000114.1:0-15535 GCA_045804485.1 Chloroflexota bacterium | reverse complement strand
GCGAGGTCCTTGACCGAGCCGCGGAACTGCTCGATCTCCCGCGTCCTCGCGACGATCCTGCCGGTGTTCCGCAACACGACCGCGAGCCCGGCCGCAAGCGCGATGAACGCGGCTATCGGCAGCAGGACGGCGATCTCCATGTGCCCGGGCCCCGGTCCGCGCTCAGCCCGACCGGGCGCGCAAGCGTTCGACGAGCGCCGTCCCGACTTCGAAAAGGTCGCCGACGACGAACAGGTCTGCGAAGTCGGCGATCGGCGCGTCGGCATCACGGTTGACGGCGACGATCGCGCCCGACGTCCGCATCCCGACCTTGTGCTGGATCGCCCCGCTGATGCCGAGCGCGAGGTACAGCTCGGGCTTGACGATCTTGCCGGTCTGGCCGATCTGCTGGCTGTACGGGATCCAACCTGAGTCGACCGCGGCGCGCGAGGCGCCGACCGCGCCACCGAGCGCGTCCGCGATCTCCCGGACGATCGCGAATCCATCCGAGCCACCGACGCCGCGACCGCCCGCGACGATGATCCGCGCCTCGTCGATGGGCGCGGCCGCGCTCGCCTCACTGACCCTGTCGACGACGCGGACCTCGGGAAGTGGCTGCGACACGGTCGGCGTCTTCGGTTCGACGCGTCCGGGTGCGGGCGCCGGCGCCGCGGTCGCGACGTTCGGCCGGACCGTCACGATGCCGCGCCCTTGCGTGAACCCCGACGTCGTGATCAGCTTCCCGCCGAAGACGTTCATCTCGATTTCGGGGCCGTTGTCGGTCCAGGCCACCGCGGTCGCGTTGACGAGGACACCGAGTCCCGTCCTGGCCGACACGGCGCCAGCGAGGTCGCGCCCGTCGGCTCCCGCACCGACGAAGATGGCGTCCGGTGCCTCGGCGGAAGCGAGTGCTGCGACGTGACCGGCCGCGACCGCCGACCACGCGAGGTCTGCGGCGGCCGGGTCCGTGACGGTCCAGACGACCGGCAGGTATGTCGCGAGCTCGGCGGCTGCCGCCGCAGGATCGGGCGCGACGACGATCCCGATCGCGTCCTTGCCCGCGCTCTCCGCGAGTTCGCGAACCAGGGTGGCCGCCTCCCCGCTGATCCGCGCGAGGCTACCGTCGGGTCCCGGTTCTCCGACGACCCACAGCGCGCCCATCAGATGAGCCTCCGCTCGGCCAGGAAATCGACGATGCGAGCGGCTCCCTCGTCGGGCGTGCCGCGGACGATCTCGGTCGCCGCGCGCGCCGGGGGCTGGCGAGAATCACGAACGGCGGTCGTCGCGACCGCGCCGCCGACGCTGCCCGGATCGATGCCGAGGTCGGCAAGGGACCATGTGAGGATCTCCTTGCCCCGTGCGGCCATGATTCCCTTGAGCGACGGATACCGCGGCTCGCCCAGCGCCTGCGTCCCGGCGATGAGGGCCGGCAGCGGCGCCTCCAGCAGGTCGTACCCCGTCGGGCTGATGCGCCGGACGCGGACGGTCCGGGCTGCCATGTCGGGCTCGATTCGCGCCGCGTACGACAGGAAGGGCAGCCCGACGTGGGCCGCGATCCCGGCCGGGACGATCCCACCGACGCCGTCCGACGCGTCGATGCCTGCGAAGACCATGTCGTATTCGAGCTTCTTGAGCGCCGCCGCGAGGACCGTCGCCGTCGAGACGGCGCAGGAGCCGGCGAGCGCCGGATCGGTGACGAGAACCCCTCGGTGCGCGCCCATCGCGAGTGCCTTGCGGAGGGTCTCCGGCGCATTCGCCGGAGCCATCGAGAGCAGCGTGATCTCGCCCTCGCCGGCCGCCTCGATCAGCTTCAGCGCGGCTTCGAGGACGTACTCGTCGTTGCCGTTCACGATGGCCGGGATCGCGGCGCGATCGAGACGGCCGTCGGGACCCAGCCGCTCGCCCGCCGACGCAGGGTCCGGGACGGGCTTGACGAGTACCACGATGCGCACGAAGTCGATGTCCTCCGCTGTCTTCGGTCAGTCGTCGCGGCCGAGCAATGAGCGCGCGACCACGAGTCGCTGGATCTGTTGGGTCCCTTCGTAGAGCTGGGTGATCTTCGCGTCCCGCATCATCCGCTCCACAGGGAACTCGTCGATGTAGCCATAGCCTCCGAGCACCTGGACGGCATCGGTGGTCACGCGCATCGCGGCGTCCCCGGCCACGAGTTTACACATCGCCGCCCACCGACTTGCGTCCGCTGCTCCGGCGTCGATCTCGACGCACGCCTTGTACAACAGCTGGCGGGCGGATTCGGTCGCGGCGTCCATGTCGGCCAGCATCGCGGAGATCATCTGGAGGTCGCCGATCCGCTGCCCGAACTGGCGACGGTCCCGGGCATGGGCGACGGCGACCTCCAGCGCGCCCTGGGCGATGCCGACGGCCTGCGCCGCGATCCCCGGCCGGCTGCGGTCGAAGGTGCGCATCGCGATGCCGAACCCCTCGCCCTCCGCGCCGATCCGATTTGCCGCCGGCACACGCACGCCCTCGAAGACGAGCTCGGCCGTCGGGCTGCCGCGCAGGCCCATCTTGTGCTCGATCCGGGCGACGGCGAATCCATCCGTCGGCACCTCGACGACGAAGCACGACAGGCGCGAATGGCGCGGCGCGTCCTGGTCCGGGTCGGTCACCGCGAAGACCGTGATGAGGTCGGCGACGGACCCGTGGCTGATGAACCGTTTGGAGCCCGTGATGACGTAGTCGTCACCGTCGCGAACGGCGCGCGTCCTGATGGATCCAACGTCGGATCCCGCCTCGGCCTCGGTCAGCGCGAAGGCGATGAGCTGCTCCCCGGACGCCAGCCGCGGGATGAATCGGGCCTGCTGGTCGGCGGTCCCGGCGAGCAGGATCGGAAGCGAGGCAAGCTCGTGGACCGCAAGGATGAGACCGGTCGTCGCGCACGCCCGGCTGAGCTGCTCGACAGCGAGACAGACCGTCAGCAGGTCCGCGCCGAGTCCGCCGTGCTCGGCCGGGAACGGCAGCGCCAGGATGTCCTGCGATGCGAGGAGCTCGCGGAGGTCCTGCGGGAACTCGCCGCTGCGGTCGATCTCCGCGGCCCGCGGCGCGACGCGTTCATCGGCAAGCGTGCGAACGGCGTCCCGGAGGAGCGTCTGCTCCTCGGACAGCCGGTAGGGCGGCGGCGTCGAGTCGGTCACCGCTCCGCATCGTAGCAGTGGGGGTTTCGGGCCGACCGGCCGTGATCAGACCTGGCGCAGCCCCAGCGTGTGGCCGTCCGGATCGTGGAACCAGGCCCCGAGGACGGGCCCGAGCTTCGCCACGTGATTCGTCGTCGCCAGTGGTCCCTCGGTGATGTCGACGAACTCCACGCCCTTCGCCTCGAGGTCGGCGATCACGGCCGCCAGGTCCGTGACCTCGAAGTGCGCCAGCGTATGGACCGTCTCCGTGCCGGGTCGTCGGAAGATCGAGATCTGACTGTCACCACACGCGAACTGGATCGATGCCGGATTCTCGCCGAGGAGCGTCAGCCCGAGAGTGTCGCCGTAGAAGGCTTTCGAGCGTTCGAGATCGCTGACCGGGATGGTCGGAGCCACCAACGTCGCACCGAGCATGAGTTTTCCTCCTCGTGGCTAGTGCCGGTCGGCGGCTTCGGTTTCGGTGACCCGGATCTCGACGATGCGGCGGACGAGATCGAGTGGGATCGGCCGGCTCGTCGGAAAGCGGACGGTCGCCTTCCCAGCGAGGTACGGCGTCAGCTCGTCACCGAGCGCCGCGACGACGGTCTGGCTCGCCGGGAACAGGCTGTAGTGGTTCTTGTATGCCGCGTACGACACGACGAACTGGCCGCCGCGTGACCTCAGCGCCGGCATGTCGTATGCGATCGATTCGGTCGCGTCGGGGGCGGCCGCGTTGACCGTCCTGCGCATGTCCTCCAGCGCGGTGCGTTGCGCGGGAGCGAGGTCTGCGAGGTACTCATCGACGGTCGTCGGCGTCGCCATCAATCGGTTTCGTTCTGGTCGATGGCGTCCGCGGCGACGCGAGCAGTCTCGAGGAGATTCGCACGCGCAGCGGGCTCGATCGGTCGGTCGTGCGCGAGCGCCAGCACGCCGACCACGCTTTCGTCGCCGTCACGCGAGACGACGAGTGGGATGTGGCTTCGGAGCGCCGGACCACCGGGGTTGATGGGCTGGACATCAAACGTCGCGACCCGTTCCTCGAACGTGCGGGCGATCGGGTGACCCGGCCGAGCAATGGCCGCCGTCAGCCCTGCGGCCGCGGCGTCGTCGAGGCCGACCGACGCAGCGATCCCTAGCGCGCCCGACCGTCCGTCCGGGACGACGACCGCCGACGACGCGACATCGAACCGCTCCGCGATATCGTCGAGAAGCGCGTCGAGCGTCCTGTCGCGTGATTCCGTCACCGGTGACGTCAAGCTGGGACGACCGCCCGTTCGCTGTCGGCGACGAGCTCGGGCATCGGGCCCGCCGGTCCGGACATGTCGATGCCGTGGACGTCGCTGGCCTGGGCGACGAACCACTTGCTGAATTCGTCCTCCATCTGGCTCAGCTGCGCGAACGACGCCATCGGGTCGTCGCCCTCGACCGTGACGATGACGAGGTCGCCCATCGGCGTCGACTGGAGGAACGTGCGCTCGTGGATCCCAGCCCCCTGACGGGAGGCCTTGAACTCCTCGAACCGGGAGCCGTTGAGCTCACCGACGAACCTGCGCCAGTCCTCGGTCCTGCCGGGTGCGATGGGAAAGACGATCGCTTCCAGCGCCATCGGGAGCCTCCTTGCGCGCGTACGCCCGGGAATCGATGAGGAGGCTGGGTGTCCCCCACCGCACGACGAGTATGCGCCTCAGGCTTCGTGGTCGAACGGCCCCGCGAGCGTGTCGAGCGCATGATCGAGGACCGGGACGATCGCCTCGAGCGACTCCAGTGCACCCTTCGGGCTGCCCGGCAGGTTCACGATCAGGCACCCGCCGCGGACGCCGACGACCGCCCGCGACAGATCCGCCAGCGGCGTGACCGCCCGACCCGCCGAACGCATCGCCTCGGCGAGCCCCGGGACTTCGTAATCGATCACCGCGAGCGTCGCCTGGGGCGTGACATCGCGTGGCGTCAGACCCGTCCCACCCGTCGTGACGACGAGGGGGTGGCCGCCGGCCCCGACGATGAGCGCCTGCTCGATGTCCCATTGCTCGTCGGGCAGCAGCCGACGATCGACGCTGAAGCCGAGCTCCTCCAGACGCCCGGCGATGCCGGCACCCGAGGTGTCCTCGCGGACTCCCGCGTTGGCACCGTCGGACGCGGTGATGACAAGGGCCGTTCGCCCGGCGCCGGTCGCCATCGTCTAGCCGCCCGCCTTCCGCTTCGGGGGTCCACCTCGGCCGGCGACGCGCGCGCCCGGACGAGGCTTCTGTCGCGGTCCTTGGTCGGACGATGCCGGGCGGACCCAGGTGCCACTCTTCCCGCCGGTCTTCGAGACGAGATGGACGGCCTGGATCTCGACGCCCCGCTCGACGCCCTTGACCATGTCGTAGAGCGTCAGCGCCGCGACGGATGCAGCCGTCATGGCCTCCATCTCGACGCCGGTCTGGCCGGTCGTCGCGGCCTCAGCGCGGATGCGCAGCAGGCCTGCGGCACGATCCGGCGTGATCGCAACGACGAGGTCCGTCAACGGCAGCGGGTGGCACAAGGGGATGAGCTCGCTCGTCCGCTTGCCACCCATCACGCCCGCGAGCTCGGCCACGCCGAGGACGTCGCCCTTCGGGCCACCGCCATCGATCACGAGGCTCATCGTCTCGGGCGAGACCGAGACAGCGGCTTCGGCGACCGCGCGCCGGGCAGTCACCGGCTTGTCCGAGACGTCCACCATCCGCGGTCGCCCCGCACGGTCCATGTGCGAGAGCCTCCGGCGTTCGGCGCGGGGCTGGGGTCGATCCATCGGTCCTCCGGAGTCGGTCGCGCGTGAGCGTCAGGCGTCGGTCGGGACCATCATGCCCGGTCGAGCCACCACAGCGCGACCTCCGCGCCGGCCGGCAACGTGTCGTCAGCCTCGGGGATGACCGCGAGGGCGTCTGAGGCCGCGAGCGACGAGATCATGTGACTCCCCTGCCCGCCCGCGAGGTGGACGGCGACGCGACCTCGGGCGTCGCGGATCGGCGCGCCGGTCTCATCCCTGTCAGCAACGACGCGGATGAACGCGCGACGGCCGTGACTCTTTGACACGGTCTCGCCAAGGACCGCACGATCGACCGGTCGGAATAGGTCGTGGCGGCCGGCAAGAGCTCGGATCGCCGGTCGGACGAAGAGCTCGAAGGTCACCGCGACGGACACTGGGTTGCCGGGGAGCCCGAACAGGAGGACCGGCGCGCCGCCGCCCGGACGCGGCGCAGTCCCGAACGCGAAGGGCTTGCCAGGCTGGACCGCGACGCGCCAGAGATCGATCTGGCCGATCGTCTCGATCGCGACCTTGACGACGTCGTACGGACCGACCGACACACCGCCGGCGACGACGAGCGCATCGACGCCGGAATCCAGGCCGGTGCGGAGCCGACGGAGCACGTCGTCGAGGTCATCGATCGCGATGCCGAGGTCGGCCGCCTCCCCTCCGGCCGTGGTGACGAGCGCACGGAGGCCCGGGCCGTTCGCGTCCGGGATGCCGGCCGGACCAAGCTCTTCGCCAGGCGCGTGGACCTCGTCGCCGGTCGCGAGGATGCCGATCCGGGGCCGGCGGTGGACGACGATACCCGGCACGCCGGCACCCGCGACGAGTGCGACCGCCGCGGCCGTGATCGCCGCACCCGGCTCGAGGAGCGTGGCACCGACCCGGAGATCGCTGCCCTCCGTCCGGATCGAGCCGCCGGCTTGGACCGGTTCGTGGACGAGGCATGCCGCCGGGACCGGGCCAGTCGCGTCGCGACCGCGCGGGCCTGAGCGACCATCGGCATCGAGCGGCGTGGTGGCTTCGACGGGAACGACGGCGTCCGCCCCAGCCGGGAGACGCGCTCCGGTCGCGATCCGCGCCGCCGTCCCTCGCGTGACCGTCACCTCGGGCCAAGCGCCGGCCGCGATATCGCCGACGACCCGAATCGTGACGGGCCCATCCTCCGTGGCACCCGCCGTGTCCGCAGCGACGATGGCATAACCATCCATCGCCGAATTCGGCCACGGAGGCAGCGACACGCGGGCAACGACCGCCTCTGCCACGACCCGTCCGAGTGCGTCCGACGCGGGGACCGCCTCCGTCGCGACCGGCTCGGCGAGCGCGAGCACGGCATCGCGGGCCTCCTCGACGGACAGGAGTCGGTCGGTCGCGGGAGCGGTCATGAGCCCGTATCCGCGACCGCGACGAGATCACCCGCCGGGGCCGTCCTGACCACCCTGTCCGCCCGCCGGCCCGCGACGAACGCGACGCCCAGGGCGATGGCGATGATCACCGCCCCGACGACCATGGCGGTCTCGTCCCAGAAGGCGAACGGGAACAGCTGGACGAGGCGATCCGTGGCCGGGTCGAACAGGTACGAACCGGCTGGGAAGAAGATCTCGTGGAAGACGCTGAAGAGCTGGTCGAACGCGACGAGCCCGACCACACCGAGCACGACCGTCCCGACCGTCAAACCGAGCGCGCCGGCCCGGACCGCGCGCCAGGTGCGTGCCCGGTCGCGCCGTCGGGTAGCAACCACAAGCACGATTAGCGACGCGACGGCGAGGATCCACAGACCGCGGAAGACCGTCCGGACGTCGACCATGTGGGCCTGCTCGCGCTCGTTGAGGACGGGGGCACCACCCACGCGAACCGCGAAATCGCCACCGGTGACGAGGTCGGCCACGATCGAATCTGTCGCCGTGCGGAGCTCCGTGGTCGAGAACCCCGTCCATGCCTCGGCCTGCGCACGGCCCTGCTCGAAGGCGACCCATTGCGGACTCAGGAACGGCAGGATCCCGATGGTGACGATGAGGATCGCCGTCGCGAGCGCGGTCAGGAACGATGCGGCCCGGCCGCGGAGATCATCCATGGAGCCTCATCGTAGCCGGTCGCTCCCCGAAGACCGCCCGGCGCCCCGAGTCCTGCCTACTCGTCCTCGAGCGTCTTCGCCTGTTCCCACCATCCCTCGATCGTCAGATCGGACGGCGGGGCCATGTCGAGCTCGACGGCGGCGCGCCTAATCCGGTCCGCGAAGGTCGCGAGATCGACGTCGAGGATGTCGCGCAATCCATCGATACGAGCCTGGACCATGAGCTGGTGCTCGTCGGGCCCGAAGCCCGCCAGATTGAGCATCAGCGCCTCGTCCCGCCACATCAGAACGTCCGTCGTATCGGCCGCGACCTGGTCCGCGAGCGTCTGGCGTCGGGTGGGCGTCTCCGACCGCTCGAGGAGCAGCCCGGTGGTGAAGATGCCCTGCCTGTCGAGCCGGTCGAGGTGGACGGGCTCGATGCGCGTGAGTTCGTCGATCGGCGGCATGGGTGGATGATGCCATGTCGCGAAAGCGCGGTTCCTCCCGGTAGGATGCCGCCAGCGGGTGGGGGTCGCGATCGCCCACCGGATGTCCGCCGCAGCCGTCACACCTGCGTCGATCCCGCGGGAAGGAGCGTCTTGATGCCAACGAGGGAGACCCAGCCGACGAGGCCCGAAGAGTTCGTGGAGCCCCGCTGGTCGCGGTTCCTGTTCGCGAGCACCACAGCTGCCTGGCTCTGGCTTGTCGTCCGCCTCTACATGGCGACGGTCTACCTGCCCGCTGGTTGGAGCAAGGTCACCAGCGGCAAGTGGCTGTTCGGCGACGGCGCACCCATCCAGGGACTCGTCAATGGCGCGATCTCGAGCGAGGGCACACCCGCCTGGTATTCCTGGTTCCTCCAGAACGTCGTCCAGCCCAACGCCGGCCTGTTCGCGACGATGGTCGCGCTCGGCGAGGTCGCGATCGGTGTCGCGCTGCTGCTCGGCCTGCTCACCGGGTTCGCTGCGTTCGGCGTGATCTTCCTGAACGGCAACTTCGTGCTCGCCGGAGCTCTCGGCACGAACCCGGTCCTGATCACTCTCGGCGCACTGCTCGTGCTGGCATGGCGGAACGCCGGATGGATCGGAGTCGATCGCTGGTTGCTGCCGATCGTCCAGCGACGGTCGGTGCAGACGCCGCGCGGGACGACCGTCGAGGCGACCTGACGATGCTCGGGGACATCATCGGCGCGCTCGGACGCACGCTCCATGACATCTTCCAATGGTTCCAGACCGTTGCGCCAGGAGGCTTCGGGCTCATCCTGCTGCCGCTCATCGGGCTTGGTGTGATCACCCTGCTGGTCAGCCGCAAGTAACAGGCGGCGACGAGGGCGGCCGCGGATGACGCCGCCAGGACGACGGCGACGAGCCGAGCGCCGCCGCCTCGGACGATGACCGGCGGAACGGCGAATTCGGCGCCGACGATCGCGATGATGACGACCGGCATACCGACGATCGTCCGCCACCGCGCCCCACGACTCGTGGCGAGCGCGACGTAGGCGCCGACCAGCCCGAGCCAGGCGGTGGCTGTGAGGGGCGCGACGACAGCAGACACTCGTCAAGCCTCGCGGCCCCGGGTTTCAAGGACGCTACCGGACGGCGTCGACCGGTAACGCCCGCGTCAATCGGTGGCGGCATCAGGCATGACGCCGCGTGTCGTTAGCGGTCCGCGGTGGCCGGCCTGATGTGCGTTGTGACGCCGTACACCTCACCCGTCTCGGGGTCGCGGCGAGGCGCGACGATCAGCCGTCGGCGGCCCGCGGACGTGGTGATGGCACAGGCGCCTGGCTTGCCGGTCGAATAGACGAGATCCATGAGCTCGAACGCCTTCGGTGGCAGATCGAGCAGCGCCTCGCGAGCCGGCTGCCCGATCGCCGTCGGGCCGAACGTGTCGACGAACGCTGGGTTGCCGTAGACGATCATGTGACCCGGCCCGTAATGGAACGCGGCGGGAGACGGAGGACTCGGCGGCCGGCGTTCTGCGTCGTCCGTCACCGACCGGTGTCTCCCACCTCGCGATCGAGTACGGCTCGCGCGAACCCCGCCAGCGCGACGTCCTCGAGCGGCGGGTTGATCAGCCCGGCTCGCGCGTCACGGAACGCTCGCTCCAAGCGACCCGAGAGGAAGCCAGGGCCGCCCGCGATCCTCAACGCCTCGTCAGTGGCGTCAACGGCGGCAGCCGTTGCGAGGATCTTGGCCAGCCCGACATCGGCAGCGACGGCGGTGAGGCTGACGGCCTCTCCCCGGGCGATCGCGGCATCCCAGCGTCGGGCGACATCGAGCACGACGATCCGAGCCGCCCGCAACCGAGCGTCGAGGCGGCCCAGCCGGAGTTGGACCGATGGGATGTCCGCGACGGCCGTCGCGCCGTCACCGGGCCGCCGACCGAGAGCCCAGCGGGCGACATCGCGTCGGGCCCCCTCCCCGACCCCGAGGTAGGTGGCGGCGATGGCGATCCCGAACCATGCCCCGGGCGCTGGACCACGGGGATCGGGTCGTGCCGTCTCGCGACGTGAGAGGAGCCTGTCGTCGGTGACGACCACACCGTCCAGTGCAAGCCGCCCCGACGCCGAACCGCGCATGCCCATCGCATCGAACCCGGGCAGCCGCGTCACACCCTCGGAGCTCAGGTCGACGAGCCAGGACCCGACCTCGACCGGGTCGGTGTCGTCGATCCGCGCCGTGACGAAGGCATGCGTCAAAGTCGGCAGCCAGGTGACCCAGGTCTTCTCCCCGGTCAACCGCAGCGTACCGTCGTCGCCTGTCCGTGCGACCGTCCCAGGGATCGCGCCACGGGCCGGGGACCCGCCACCCTCCTCCGTCGCGGCGTTGTTGAGGAGTGCGCCGTCTTGGACGATCGCGCGGAAGACGCGGTCACGAAGAGCGTCCGGGATCCCGCTGGAATCGACGAGCGCGCCAGTGACGTGCGCCTGCATCGCGAACCCGAGTCCGGTCGCGCCATCGATGGCGCCGAGCGCGGCCAGGACCTCGACGACGTCGGCCATCCGTCCGCCGAGTCCGCCGTCAGCTTCGGGCACGACCAGCCGATGCAGCCCGGCCGCTCGGATGGCGTCTGCCGCTCGAGGTTCGAAGGCGTCGCCGAGATCGAGTGCGCGAAGTCGATCCGTGGCGTCGCGGAGTGCGTCGTCGATCGCGCTCATTCGTCCTTGCGCTCCCAGGCGAACGTCTTGATCGGTCGTCCGGCACGAGAATCGGCGATCAGCGTATCGAGCCGGCGCGTGCGCGTGGCGGGCTGCTTCGCACTCGTCACCCAGTCGGTGACTGCTCGTCGGTACGAGGGCGGGCGGGCTTGCCAGTCGGCCCAGGCGGCCGGGTCCGCCTGGAAGCGAGCGAGGTCGGCGTCGTCGAACGGCCGGATCTCACGCTCGTACGAATAGACCGCCGACCGTTCCGGGTCCCTCGCCTCGAACGCGGCGATCCCGGCCGGCCGCATGCGGCCCTCGGCCATCAGCCGCTCGACGTTCGCCACGTTGATCGCGCTCCAGTTGCTGCCCTTGCGACGTGGCGTCAACCGCTGGACGTGGCTGATGTCGTCGATGCGCTTCAGGATCCCGTCGATCCAGCCGAAGCACAGCGCCTCGTCCACGGCCTGCGCCCAGGTCACGCTCGGCCGCCCCGACCCCTTCTTGTACTGGCCGAGCCACAGTTGGTCGGCCGTCTCGTGGTTCTCCTCGAACCACTCACGCAGCTCGGCGGGCGTGGCAAAGAAACGGACGTCGGTCGGTTCGAGCTTGGCCATCAGCGGAACCCGATCAGATGGACTTGCCGATCTGGCGCAGGAGATCCTCGAGCTGGGGCGCCGCCAGGACGACCAGCGCGAGCGGCAGCACGACGAACAGAAGGACCGCGATGACGAGACATGACACGACCGCAGCGCCGGATCCACCCGGCGCGGGTTGGACGACGACCGACCGTGCCCACCGATCGTGGAGACCCTGGTGCAGCGGATCGGTCGCGGTGGTCACGAGCAGGACGATGACCCACACCGCCGAGAGGAGCCCGAGCGTTCCTGCGACCCTCGGCACGAGCGCGAGGATCGCGACCGCGCCGCTGAGCGCGATCCAGCGGAGGAGAGCGTCGTTCAACGAGAGCGTCCCGGCGGTCGTTGCCCCGAGCACGCGAAGACGGAGGAGCCGCATCCCGAGCGTCGCGTGCCAGCCACTCGTCCACAAGCCGACGAAGTAGAGGAGATCGACGACGACGAACGCGATGCTGACGATCAGGTCGAGCGATCCGTCGCGGTCCGGCGTCAACAGGCGCAGTGCGCCGAGCGCAGCGAGATTGACCAGGCCGAGGAAAAGGATGTCGATCGAGTAGGCCACGAGGCGCGAGAAGGTGCCGGCGATGACGAGGCCATCGATGAGCTGCGCTGTCTGGCGGACGGGCGGAGCCCAGGCAACGGCAGGACCGCCGGGCTCCGGCGCGGCTGAGGGTGCGGCGTTCGGGTCCGTCCAGCCGACCGGTTTGGCCGAGATCACACCCGGGGTCGACGGAGGCGGCGGGACCGGATCCGACGAACCGACCTCCACGCGCGTCGTTTCCACGTCGGGGTCTGGCACGGCGGGCGCCGCCGCACGCGGATCCGTCGGCTGCGGCGTGTCGTTCTCTGGAGTCTGGCCGGTCATCGGCTCCTTCCTGCTCTCGCTCACCATCGTATCGGAGCGGCAGGGCGGGCGACCCTGAGCAAACCTCGCCGTTCGGCTCGGCGTCGGGAGGGTATGGATGAATCACCTCGCTGGGAGATCGAAGACCTGACCGACGTCCACGACAGGATCGGACCCGACCGGACGGCGCTGTGGTTCGGTGTCGCCGTCGCGGTCATCGCCGCGGTGATCGGCTTCGGTTTCGTCGGGCGGGTGACGACTCCGGAGACGCCGGTCCGCGCCGAGGCGGCGATCGCGACGGCTAGGCCACCCGTCGTCCCGTCCGATCCGGCCGCCGCGTTGCGGATCTCGTCACCAGTGGCTGGCGCGCTCGTCGACGCGGCGGTCATCACAGTGACCGGCGACGCCCGTCAACCCATCGGTCTGACGCATTTCGCGGTCCATCTCGGCGACGCCGTTCTTGGCTGGTCGAACGTCGACATCTCCGCGGCTGGCGCGTTCAGCGTCACCATCCGCGTGTTCGCACCGCCGTTCGACGTGCCCGCGGACCTCCGCATCGACGCCGCAGCGGCCGTCGATCGCGCGGCCATCGCGCTCACCGTGCCGATCGTCCTTCGGTCCGGTGACGGCATCTGGTCGGCTCGCCGATCGTCGCGATCGGTCCGGCCCGCGATAGAGGTCGAAGGTGTCGGACCGCTCGTCGACGGTCACGTCCAAATTCGGGTCGAAACGCGAGAGGGCACGGTCCTCACCAGGACGTGGGCGACGTTTCGGACGGTCGACGGGCTGGCCGGATCCGCCGGCGGCCGGATGCTCGGGGTTGGGTCGTTCACGGCGACACTGCCACTCGGTCGCGGGGCGGACGCGGCCGACCTCGTGGTCTGGGTCGGCCCGCATCGAACCGTCCTCGCGGATCCGACCAAACCGCGCGCTTCCGACGGGCGTCGGTGAGAATGGACGCAGCGGAGGGGTCGATGGCGCGAATGATCGCGACGGGCACCGTGTCGGTCGAATCGGGTGAATCGACCGTCGTCGCGCGCGCCCAACAGGGCGACGCCGGAGCGTTCGAAGAGCTCGTCGTGCCGCGTCTGGGTCGCCTGCTTCGCCTGACCGGTTCGATCCTCTCGAACGACGCCGACGCATCCGATGCGGTCCAGGAGACCTGCATCCGCGCCTGGCGCGAGCTCCCACGGCTGCGCGAGCCGGCCAAGTTCGAAGCCTGGCTCTGGCAGATCGCGATCAACACGTGTCGAACCGCTCTCCGCACTCGGCGCCGGACCGCGGTCCGCGAGATCGCGGTCGAGACCATGGGCGAGGCAGTCGATATCCCCGATCCCGGACGTTTGCTCGGGGACGTCCAGTCCGACGGCGACGTTGTCCGTCGCGCATTCCGGCGCCTCGATCCCGATGAACGCGCGATCCTCGTCCTGCACCACATCGAGGACCGATCGATCGCCGAGATCGCGGTGCTGCTCCGTATCCCGGAAGGGACTGCCAAATGGCGGCTTTACGCCGCCCGCCAGGGACTCCAGGCAGCGCTCGAGGCTGAACGACGATGACCGCCGGACGAACGACGCTCACGGACGGCGCGATCCGAGCGGCATTGACCGAGGAACCGCCCGAAGGAGCCACGACCCTTGTCTGGACGGAGGTCCTCGCAGGCATCGCCGTCACCCCACAGCGCCGTCGAACAGTCATCACGTGGCCGTGGACGCCGGTCCTTCCCGGCGTAGGCCCGAGTCACCAGACCCGGCGCTTCCAGCACGTCGCCCTCCTCGTGGCGCTCGCACTCCTCGTCGTGTCGACGCTTGCCGCCATCAGCGTCATCGGGAGTCTTCGGAGGCTTCCACCGCCGACAGGGCTCGCGCGCGCTGGGCTCATCGCGTACGACTCGGGTGGCGACATCTTCGTCGCGAACGCTGATGGCACGGGCGTCCGACGCATCACAACCGGTCCTGCCTGGGATGTCGAGCCGACGTGGTCGCAGGAGGGGACCAGGATCGCGTACCAATCGCTCGTTGACGACGACACGGAAGCGCGCCTCATCGTCATCGACCCCGATGGCTCGAACCCGACGACGATCGACAGCCGACAGATCGCAAGCCCCGGGCGCGCGTACCTTCGCGAGTGGTTCCGCGCCTCCTGGGCGCCGGATGGGCGCGCGATCGCGTTCACGACGTTTGTCGGCGGGCGGACGCAGATCGAGATCGTCAATGCCGACGGCAGCGGTTCGGTCATCGTCGGTGATCGAACGCGCGAAGGTGAGAACCCCGTCTGGTCACCGGACGGCAGCAAGATCGCCTTCCGCGGCGGGCGGTTTGATGACGAGCGTGGTGTGTATGTGATGGATGCCGAGGGCTCGAACGTCCGCCGGCTGACAGCTCCTCGCACGAACATCAACACGACGCAGTCCTATCTCGAGCCCGTCTGGTCGCCGGACGGCAGGCAGATCGCGTACCACATCCTCCTTCACGACAACAACTCGGTCGATGGGATCTGGAGCTCCGTCCAGGTGTCGGTGGTGGACGCGCGAGACGGCGTCGAACGAGCGATCAGCGACGACGTGGCGGACAACGAGTACGGGGCGTGGTCTCCGGACGGCACGCGGATCGCATACACACGGTGGATCGCCGGGCAAACGCCGCAGATCGTCGTGGCCGACGGCGACGGCTCGAACTCGGTCATCCTTCCGGCCGCATTTCGAGGCACGCCGACGTGGTCGCCCGACGGAACGAAGATCGTCGGTCATGCGTTCAATGGCAACGGGAGCGTCGCCGACACCGAGATCGAGATCATCGACGTCGCAACAGGATCCGTCCAGACGATCCCGGTCGCGGATCCCGGCCCTGACGGCGACAACTCGCTCGTCGGACACGCAAGCTGGCAACGCCTGGCGAAGTGAACCGCCGTCAGCCATCGGTCGTCGGCGAGGGTGACGGACGTGCCACGCCGGGTTAGCCTGTCTCTCGTGG
>JBJMNA010000113.1:0-9529 GCA_045804485.1 Chloroflexota bacterium | reverse complement strand
TGTGGGCCGGTCGTCGCGGCGGGCGTACGCCTACCTGCTGTATCGCCGGCGAGAGCGGCTGTCGGACGAGGCGCGCAAACGCCTACAGGCGATCTTCAACGCCTCGGAGCTCGGCGCGGGGTTCCAGATCGCGCTCTCCGACCTCGAGATCCGCGGTGCCGGCAATATCCTCGGCGGCGAACAGTCGGGACACATGGCCGCCGTCGGCTTCGACCTCTACTCGCGCCTGCTTGCCGACGCGGTCGAGACCCGGAAGGCATCGATGGAGGGTCGCGCGCCGATCATCGAGGCGCCGCAGACCGTCGTCGACCTGCCGATCGAAGCGCATCTTCCCGACGAGTACGTCCCCGACGAAGCGCACAAGCTGGAGCTCTACCGGCGGCTGGCCCGCGCCCGGACGCCGGGCGATATCGCCGCCTTCCGCCAGGAGATCATCGACCGGTATGGCCCGATGCCCGAGCCCGTGATCCGTCTGGTCGAGGTGGCCGAGCTGCGGTTGACGGCAGAGGCCGCCGGGGTGGCATCGATCTCACGCGAGGAGGGCTGGTTGGTCGTCCGCTTCGGTGCGTCGCTGACCCGCGCGACGGCCATGCGGCTGCTCTCCGGACCTGCCCTCCCGGGGGTCCGGCCGTCGGACGTGACGTTCGCGAGCAACCAGGTCCGACTGCGGCTACCGGCGAATCCACTGAAAGGGTGGACGCTGACGAAGGCCATCGTCGCGACGCTGTCCTCCGCCTCGTCCTGAGCACACCGACGGCTGATATGCCCTTGCGATAGCCGTGCAACGCTCGATCCGAGACGTCGAGGACACCGTCACGCCCGTGCCGTCAGGCTGTCAGCAAGACTCCCCAGCGCACGGAGGACGACATGAACGAGCGTCAGACCGGTGAGGGACGGCAGGATCGATGGAGCCAGGGTGAACGCCAGTCCGAGGGCGAGGGCGGATCCCAGAGAGGCATGACGACCACGCCCCAGGGAAGCGGCGAGATGGAGGGGCAGGGCGACCGCTCACAGGGGAACTGGACCGGATACGTCGTCCCGTATCGCTACTACGGCCCGGGCTACCGCGGCGTCGGGTACTACTCGGTCTTCTACCAGGGTGCGGGTGACGAATCTGGCGGCGCCGGTGGCGGCGCCGAGTGGGACGAAGGCGGGCGCGGCCGAGCGCAACAGCAGCGGTCGGGCGCGGGTCAGAGCTCGACGGCGTACGGCGGAGCCGGTTACGGCGGCAGCGCGTACGGCGGTGCGGCGGGCTACGGCCGCGGTGCCGGCGGGAGTGGATACAGCGGACGCGGACCGAAGGGGTACCAGCGGTCGGACGAGCGCATCCGCGAGGAAGTCAACGACCGGCTGATGGCTGACGACCGGATCGACGCATCCGAGATCGAGGTCGACGTCAAGGACGGCGAGGTGATCCTGCAGGGGACCGTCTTCGATCGTTGGGCGAAGCGACTCGCCGAGGACGTCGCCGAGCAGGTGATGGGTGTCCGCGAGGTCATGAACCAGATCCGGGTGAGCCAGAGCCACGGGGGCCCGTGGGGTCAGGGCCAGGGGGGCCAGGGCCAGAGCCAGGAAGGCCAGTGGCAACAGGGCGTCGCGGAGTCGGACCAGAGCACGCAGTCCAGCCGGGCGAGCCAGTCCGGCCGACAGTCGCAGTCCCGCCGCGTCACACAATCAGGTCAGTCCAGTGCCGGGGCGACCTCGGGCTCGTCGCAGACAGGCGGCGACGGCGGGGGTCAGACGAACGGCCGCCGCCAGAAGGCAGGCAGCACGCCCGGCTGATCTCGCTCCTCCTCTTCCCCGGCGCCCCGGCTCGGGTCCCCCGAACCGGGGCGTTCTTCGTGGGCCGTGGTGGGCGCATCCGGTCTTGCCCCGCGGGCGTACGCTCCTGAGACAGGACCGCACACCCCAAGGAGGTGTCCGATGCGCTCCTACCTGGTCGTCGGCAACCAGACGCTCGCTGGGCCGGAACTCACGGCCGCCATCGCGGAGCGCATCGCCGGAGAAGACCCACCGCGCTTCCACGTCGTCGTCCCGGCGACGCCCGTCCAGGACGGCTTCACCTGGGACGAGGAGAGGTCGTATGCCGCTGCACGTGACCGACTCGAAGCGATGCTCGGCCACCTGCGGACGATGGGCGCCGAGGCGTCGGGGGAGGTCGGGCACAAGGACCCAGTCGAAGCCGCCCGCGACGCGCTCCGGCGGCATCCAGCGGATGAAGTCATCCTGTCGACCCTCCCGCCCGGGATCTCACGCTGGCTCGGTCAGGACGCCCCGTCTCGCCTGAAGGCCGCCCTCCCCGTGCCGGTCGTCGTCGTGACAGCGGCGCCGGCCGCGGCGAAGACCGCCTGACTGGCGGTCAGGGCTTGTCGAAGGTGACCGTCGACAGGACCTTGTCGGCGGTCTTGATCAGGCTGTCGTAGGTCGTCCCGTCGAGCGAGTCGACGATGACGAGGACGACGCCGTCCTTCGCGGCGAGGACATCCATCCGCTGTTTCTCGGAAGACCCGATCCCCCAGTCCCACTGCCAGGTCGCGCCTTGTGCCTTCCAAAGGTTGACGCAGGTCAGAACGGGACAGTCGGGCGGATAGTGGGCCGTGGACGATGGCGCAGATGTGAGCGTGAATCGCTTGCCGTCGAGGCCACCGACGGTGACGTTCGCCGGCTCGGTCACCACGAGGTCCGGGTGCGAGACGAACCAGCCCGTGATGCCGTCGACGGTCAGCGGAACGGAAAAATCGAGCGTGCCGTCGGTCTTGGTCAGCTTCCCGTGCGTGAAGAACCCGATCTCGTCGCCGGGCGCGTCGATCGGCCGGAGGCTGACATTGCCCGGGCTCATGGCGAGGTTCTGCCAACCGCGCTCCGGCATGGTGAACCCGAACCCCGGTGTGAACAGCTGGCTGTGGTGCCTTCCGACGCTGATCAGCCCCAGGCAGGGATGCGGTTCCTCGCAGGCGCCATCGGTCGCCATGTCCGTCGGCCGCTTGAACGTGGTCGGGAGGGGAGTCGGCGTCGGCCTGGTCGTCGCCGTCGCCGTTGCGACTGCCGCAGTCGATGCTGTCGGCGCCTGGCTCGGGACGCCTTGCGAGGCGATCACGGGCGACGGCGCCGTGAGAGACCCGACCGGGGTCGCCGCGCACCCGGCCGCCAGCGCCGTGATCAGCGCGCACGTCGCGAGCGACCAGGAACGTTGACGTCGGACGCTTGCCATCGCGGACCCTCCGTGTGCCGCCCGCCGCTCGTTCGCCGGCGAAGGCCGCGAGCATATCGGCGCGGTCGAGGGACGTCTAGAGTTCGCAGATGACGAACGATCCGACCGGAGACACGAACCAGAGCGTCCACGTCGCCCGAAACCGCGCGTCGTGGGACGGCTACAGCGACGAGTACCAGGAACGCCACGGCGCCCAGCTCGCTGACAGCGGCGGGGCGGCGTGGGGCACCTATCAGATCCCCGAGGACGAGCTGCGGGTCCTCGGCGACGTCAGCGGGCTCGACGTCCTGGAATTCGGGTGCGGCGCCGCGCAGTGGTCGATCGCGCTCGCCAAGCGCGGTGCACGCCCGGTCGGGCTCGACTTCTCCGCGGTCCAGCTCGACCACGCCCGCCGGCTGATGGCGCAGGCGGGCGTCGACTTCCCGCTCGTCGAGGCCAGCGCCGAGGACGTGCCACTCCCCGACGCGTCCTTCGACGTCGTCTTCTGCGACCACGGCGCGATGACGTTCGCGGACCCGTACCGCACGGTCCCGGAGGTCGCGCGACTCCTCCGGCGGGGTGGGCTCTTCGCGTTCAGCCACGCGTCGCCGATCGAGGCGCTCGCCTGGGCGCCGGATGCCGAGCACGCGGGCGACCGGCTCGTGCTCGACTACTTCGGCCTGCACGAGATCGACGACGGCGACGTCACCACGTTCCAGCTGCCGTACGGAGAATGGATCCGGCTGTTCCGCGCGAACGGCTTCGTCATCGAAGATCTCATCGAGCCGCGGCCGCCGGCGGACGCGGTCAGCAGCTACCGCGATGCCGAGTCGCTGGCCTGGGCGCGCCGCTGGCCGTCCGAGTGCATCTGGCGGCTGCGTCTCGGCGAGCGGTGATCGCCGGTTGAGGCTCGCGACGCTCGACCTATCCGATGACACGACCGCGCAGGCGGTTCTCGATCTCCAGCGTGAGTCGTATGCCGTCGAGGCGGCGCTGATCGGCGACGACCGGATCCCTCAGCTCACCGAGACGCTCGACGAACTTCGCGGGGCCGGCCTGGCCTGGCTCGGCGCCCAGGACGACGACGGTCTCGCGGGAGCGGTTTCGTGGGTGGAGCTCCTCGACGGGACGGTCGACATCCATCGCCTCGTCGTCGCGCCGCGTGCGTTCCGGCGTCGGGTCGCGACGACGTTGCTCGACGGGCTCGACGCGATGGCGCCCGGCCGTCGCGTCACCGTCTCCACGGGCCGCGCGAACGCTCCGGCCGTCGCGCTCTACCTCGCGCGCGGCTTCGTCATCGCGCGGGATCGTGAGGTCGTGCCGCGACTCTGGGTCGTCGACCTGGAGAGACCCGCCGAGTGAGGCGCCTCAGCAGTCGAAGGCGAACCAGCACAGCTCGTTCCGTCGCCGCTCGTCGTCGAGAACCAGCTCCCGGATCAGGCCCGGGATGTGGGCTCGCTGCCACCGGCATTCGACGCGACCGGCCTCGAGACCATCGCCGTCCTTCGACGCGGCCCGCGCGGCCCGGACGGCGTACGCGGCGGCACCGAGCTCGTGCGCCGCGACGTGCGCAACCGCCGCTGCCTGGGCCGCCGCGTAGGCGGCGTAACGGGGAGCGCCGGCCAGATCCCTCGCCGCGCCATTCGCGTGTCCCGCCGCCGTGCGTGCCTCGGTCATCCTCACCTCGCCGCGCGCCCACGCACGCGCGAGAGCGATGGCGCGGCGCGGTCGGTCGTCATGGGGCAGCTCGTTCTCGAAGTGCTGAAGGACGTGCTCCGCGCAGTCGGCCGCCCAGATGGCGAGACGGTGGTGATCGTCGTCGGTCAGCGTGCCACCGCGCCGCACCGTGATGAACCTCGGGTCACGGACCTTGGGAAGGATCATCCTCGCGTGACTGCCCGTCAGGCCGCAGGCCCCTCGAGACCGCGCAGCGCACCCGACCCGTGGAGCTCGACCAGGGTCTCGCGCCGGCCACCGGCGCCTATCTGCCGGTCCGCCACGACGGCGTGGCCGGACAGCGAACGTCCGTCTGACATCCGCCCTGTGAGCTCGCCCTCGTCGATCGCAGGCCCGACGCGGGTGACGATCCGCGCGCTCCAGCGAGAGGTCCCTTCGCTGTCATCCCAGCAGTCGACGGTCGCGCCCGGCAGGCTGATCCCGCCGAAGGTCACGTCATGGATCGCGAAGCGCACGTGTCGAGTGGTCACGACCCCACGGTAACAGCACCGCGGTGGCTGCCTCGCCCTGACGGCAGCCGCGTACCATGGCCGGATGGGCGAGCGTTCGAACGAAGAGATCGTCAATGCCTACGTTCGCGCGTACAGCGCGGACGACGAGGCCGCGCTGCGCGCGCTCCGACACGTGTCGTGGACGGTCGAGTATCCCCAGTCCGGAGAGCGCATCCGCGGTCACGACAACGAACGAGCCATCGCCGAGCACTATCCGGGTGGTCTCCCGGACATCGACCCTCAAAGCATCATCGGCAACGAGGATCGCTGGGTCGTCTCGCCGAGCTTCACCTACGAGCGGATCGTCGGCAGTGGCGACACATGGTTCCTCCGCGGGAAGGCTCGGTATCCTGATGGCTCGACGTGGTACCTCGCGAGCGTGCTCCACCTCGTCGACGGCCTGATCCATCACGAGATCACGTACTGGGCCGAGCCGTTCGAGCCACCAGCCTGGCGAGCGCCGTGGGTCGAGCGGATCGAAACCGGCGAGTCCGCCCGAGTCTGATCGCCGACGCGCCCGGCGTCCGCGACGGGACGCGCCCGGACCGGCTACGCGAAGAAGCGCTCCAGGTGCGGACGATCGGCGGCCAACAGCGCATCGAGCAGCCGTTCAGCGATCGCCCAATCACGCACGAGCGGATTGGCCAGCAATGCGCGCAGCGCCGTCCGTCGGTCACCGCTCAGGGCCGCCGCGATCGTCAGCTCCTCGTACGCCTTGACCTGCTGGACGAGGCCGCGGATCTCCGGGCCGAGCGGCGCTAATGCCACGGGGTGTGCGCCCTCGCGGTCGATCACGGCCGGGACCTCCACCACCGCAGAGTCCGGCAGGTCAGGGAGGGCACCGTCATTCCTCACATCGACGACCTGGATGTCGCCTGCCCCATCGTGCAGCGACGCGATCAGCTGCGCGGCAGCCTCGCTGTAGAACGCGCCGCCGCGGTCTCCGAGCAGAGCTGGTTTCTCGACCAGCGTCTCGTCCCGATAGAGGTCGAGGAGGCGGGCCTCGATGTCCATGACGTCCTTGGCTCGCGTGTGTCCGTCGCGCTGGTCCGCGACGACCTCGGCCGTCTGGTAGTAGTAGCGCAGGTAGTACGACGGGATGGACCCGATCGCCCGCACGAGACCTGACGGGAGCCCGACGTGTCCTGCCAGCCGGTCGACGTCGTCCGCGAGGAGTTCCGGGAGCCGGTCCCGCCCATCGACACGCACCGCCCGCTCCCAGCTCAGGTGGTTGAGGCCGACGTGCTCGAGCTCGACGCGATCTGGGCTCACCCCGAAATGGGCGGCCAGGTCGCGCTGGATGTTGATCGCCACGTTGCACAGTCCGATGGCCCGGTGGCCACCGTCGATGAGTGCCTGGGTGACGATGCCGACCGGGTTCGTGAAGTCGACGATCCACGCTCCTGCTGCACCGCGGCGCGACGTCAGCTCACCGAACTCCAGGACGACCGGCACCGTCCGCAAGGCCTTGGCGAACCCGCCGGCCCCGGTCGTCTCCTGGCCGATCAGACCGAAGGTCCCCGGCAGCGTCTCGTCGACGAGCCGGGCGGCCTGTCCACCAACGCGGAGCTGGACGAGCACGAAGTCCGCGCCATCGATCGCGGCGTCGCGATCGCCTGTCAGGACGAGTCGGCCGTCCCAGCCGAGATGATCGAGCATCCGACGCGCGAATCCGCCGACGATGTCGAGGCGGTCCGGATCGAGATCGAGGAGGACGAGCTCGTCGATCGGGAGTCGCGCCGCTCGGCGTGCGAAACCCTCGACCAACTCCGGTGTGTACGTACTGCCGCCACCGACGACGGCGATCTTCACGCCCACGAGCCCATCCCGTTGCGGGGGCTTGACAACTTGCTTATAACGTTATCAGCAATACCGCGATACGCAAGACCCGACGCATGGTTCGAACCATCCGGAGGCCCCAACCGCCGATGGCCCGTTTCCGACTCGAGCTGGGCCCGATCCCCCTCCACCACCAGGTCTATCTCGACCTGACCGCGGCGCTGGATGCCGGCGACTGGCGGCCCGGCGACCGGCTCCCGACCGAGCGCGAACTGGCAGAGCGGTACGGCTGCAGCCTGATCACCATCAGGCGGGCGCTGAGCGAGATGGTCCGTGACGGCCGTCTCGAGCGGACCAGGGGGCGCGGGACATTCGTCCTCGCCCCGCGTCTCGACATCGATTTCTCGGGCGCTCAAAGCTTCACGGAAGAGATGCAGACCCGCGGCCACGATCCCCAGACGCGGCTGATCGCCGCACGTCCGGAGGCCGCGGGCCAGGCCGTCGCGAAGGCGCTCGGGCTCGATCCGGGCTCGCCGACGCTGTATGTGGAACGACTACGCCTCGCGGACGGCGAGCCGCTGTTGCTCGAGCAGGTCCATCTGCCGGCCGAGCGGTTCCCGGGATTGCTCGCCAGCGACCTCGAGTCAGACTCCCTCTACGAGGTCCTGACGGCGCGATACGGCGTGCACGTCTCGCGGGCCCGCGAGGCTCTCGAGCCGGTCCTCCTCCGCGCCCGCGAGGCACGGTTGCTGGGCCGGCGCCGGGGCACGCCAGCGCTCCTCATCGAAGGCATCGCGTCGACGGCCGACGGCACCCCGATCGAATTCGGGCGGACATATGTCCGGGGCGATCGCACGCGCTATTACGTGGAACGGGTCGTCATCCGGCCGCGCTGGACGCGCTCGCCGGACGAGGACCGACAGGAGGAGGATCTCGATGCGACCATCAGCCAGCCCGCCCGCTAGCCGTTCCGGACCGCCCCGGCGGACGACGCACGAACGAAACGCGGCCCTGCTCGCGGTCGTGCTCATCGTCGTCGCCGCGTGCACTGGCGCGTCCACCACCTCGTCGTCACCCGCCGCGTCGGCTCCGGGCGCTGCGTCCCTCGCACCATCGTCGGAGGCATCTGCGGCGGCATCCGGCAGCGCCGCGGCGTCGGAGGGCGCCGCCGCGTCTGACGGCGCGTCGCCGCTCCCCACGAAGCTGCCGGATTCCGGGACGCCGGCCAAGCCCGGCGATGTCCTCGTCCGCTGGTACTGCTGCCTGGGAACGGGTGATGCGCCCGACCAGGTCGCCGTCGAGCAGCAGGTCGCCGAGAAGTTCAATGCCTCCCATCCCGGCATCCACCTCCAGTTCGAGGGCTATCCGTACCAGCTCGCCCGCGATTCACTGGCGGTCCAGCTGGGTTCCGGCAGCGGCCCCGACATCGTCGGGCCGGTCGGCATCGGCGGCGCCGAGGCGTTCCACGGGCAGTGGCTCGATCTCCAGCCGCTCATCGACAAGAACCATTTCGACATGACCCAGTTCCCCGCATCGACCGTTCATCTCTACAACGTCGGCGGGGACGGCCAGGTCGGCATCCCGTTCGCGATCTACCCCTCGGTCCTGTTCTACAAGGCGAGCCTGTTCAAGGAAGCCGGCCTCGCCGAACCGCCGCACAAGTGGAACAGCGACTACACCATGCCGGACGGTTCGGTCGTGCCCTGGAACTACGACACCGTCCGGAAGATCGCGCTGATCCTCACCGTGGACAAGAACGGCAAGGATGCGACTGAAGCCGGGTTCGACCCCGAGAACATCGTGCAGTGGGGCTTCGAACCGCAGCGCGACGACCTCCGCCAGACCGGGGCCTACTGGAAGGCCGGTAGCTTCGTCTCGGCCGATGGCAAGACGGTCCAGATCCCGGAGGCGTGGGCAGCCGCCTGGCACGCCTTCTACGATGGCATCTGGAAGGATCACATCAGTGTCACGGGGCCGCAGTTCCTCAACACGGACTTCAACCCGAATGGCTATCCGTTCTTCACCGGCAAGGTGGCGATGAGCGAGAACTACCTGTGGTCCACGTACGGTGTCAAGGACGCCGGGGACGACTGGAACATGGCGGCCACGCCGTCCTATCAGGGCCAGACGACGGCGGCCTTCAACGCCGACACGTTCCGGATCCTGAAGTCCACCAAGCACCAGGACGAAGCGTTCACGGCACTCCAGGCGCTGCTCAGCTCGGAGGACCTGCTCAAGCTGTACGCGGGCATGCCGGCGGTCGAATCCAAGCAGGATGCCTTCCTGCAGAGCCTCCAGGCCGACTACAAGCAGAAGATCGACTGGAACGTCG
>JBJMNA010000112.1:0-3932 GCA_045804485.1 Chloroflexota bacterium | reverse complement strand
GGCCCACCCGCCGGCGCCGATCAGCGGGACGAAGACGCAGTAGCCGTCGGTGCGTTCGTCCCACTCGTCTCCGTGGCGGGTCACGACGGTCAGGATCTGGCGATCATGCGGACCGACCGGGATCACGAGCCGCGCACCGTCAGCGAGCTGCTCCCGCAACTCCTGGGGGATCGCCGGCGCGCCGGCCGTCACGATGATCCCGTCCCATGGCGCTCCGGCCTCGTCACCCGTGCTGCCGTCTGCGAGGCGGACCGTCACGTCTCCCGCAAGGTCGAGCGCCGCCAGTCGATCTCGGGCGGGTTTGATCAAGCTTGACTGGCGCTCGAGCGACGTGACGTGCGCTCCGAGCCAGGCGAGGATCGCCGCTTGGTATCCCGATCCCGTCCCGATCTCGAGGATCCGGTCGCCCGGCCGCACATCGAGGTCCTCGGTCATCCGCGCGACCATGAACGGCTGGCTGATGGTCTGGCCGGCGTCGATCGGGAGAGCCTCGTCCGCATAGGCCGTCTTCTGGCTGGCAGCCGGCACGAACATCTCGCGCGGAACGGCGCTCATCGCCGCGAGCACGCGTTCGTCCTTGATGCCCCGTGCAAGCAATTGGTCAGCGACCATCGCGGCACGAGCACGTTCCGGGTCGAGGCTCGCGCCGGTCATGCGGGCGAGGATACGCCGCATCCGCGCCGGCCCCGGGATCGTCCGGATCAGGACGGGGACGGCGCCGCCGACGAGGCCGCGGATGGCGCAGCGGACGGTGCCGATGACGCGGGTACGGAGCTCGACGCGCCCGGGGAACCGCTCGCCCCCGCGGACGCGGATGGTCCGGCAGACGCGGACGCCGCCGGGCTCGCGATCGGCGCCGGGGTTGGTTTCTGTGTCAGAAGCCCGCCGCGCCCGCCGACCAGCCCGTACAGCAGGATCGCGGCAAAGATCGCGGCGGTCGCGATGACGAAGTATTGCGACGGGCGTTCGTTCATCTTCACGGCGCGCTCGCCGGGCGTCAGTGGACGCGGCGTCGGTTGCGTGGTCGTGCGTCGTCGCGCGCTGCTCGTCGGGGTTGTCCCAAGTGCGGCCCCTGCGCCCGCGGCCGCTCCGGCGCCAGCTGCCGCCGCCGGACCTATGCCCGCCGCGTCGGTTTCCCCGTCGTACGCCAGATCGGCCTCATCCTCGTCGACGTCGTCGAGGTCGTCTTCAGGCTCGCTGCCCGAAACCGCGTCTGCTGCCGGTTCGGTCTCAGCTCCGGCGTCCGGCTCTAGAGCGGATACCTCGACGTCGGGCTGCGCGGCGTCCGCCGGCTCGGCGGGCTCGGCGGGCGCCTCGTCGGGCGTGCCGTCGGGTCGGTCGGTCATTCGGTCGTGTCACTCCTGGCAGCCGACGCGGTCATGGGCGCAGCGCGGGCGCCAGTGTACAGAAGGCGCCACGCTGCCGTCGGTCAGGCGTCGCGGACCGCCGGCACTGCGAGTCCCGCCAGCCCCGCGCCGACCGTGACCAGTCCGAAGATCGCCATGACCGGGCCGGGCCCGATCAGTTGCCCGAGGACCGAGCCAAGCAGCATCGCGATCGTCATCGATCCGAACACGAGCGCGAACCGGAACCCGACGACGCGACCCATCAGCTCGGACGGTGTCCGTTCCTGGAAGAGAGTCTGGCTCGGGATGATGAAGATCATGTTCGCGACGCCCTGTCCGAACGTGAGCCCGATCGCGACGCCAAGGTTGCCCGACAGGGCGAAAAGGAAGATCAGGAAACCCCACAGCGCATAGCCGGCGATGACCATGCGACCTTTCGCGAACCGGGTGCCGATCAATCCGATCGCGAACCCGCCGACGAGGTTGCCGAGCCCGAGTCCGGTTTCGAGGAAGCCGTATGCCGCCTGCCAGCCGAACCCGGTGTCGAACGTCGCCTGCGCGAAGCTCGGCGTGAGGGCGATGACGATCCCGAGCGCGAACTGCCCGACCGCTCCCTGGATCGTGTTGGCAAGGAGGACGGTCTCGTGGCGCAGGAACTCCCAGCCGGCCGCGAGCTCGGCGCGGATCGATGGCCGTCCGTCGTCGTGGGCGACGCGTCCGTCCTGCGTCTCGCCGGGGCGGGTCGGTGCCGCACTGACGACGATCGTGCCAAGAAGGGCGGCGGATGCGAGATACGTGGCGCTGTCGACCCAGAACGACAGCGGGACCGCACTCCCGAGGACCGCGACGAAGACGCCCGCGAGCGGATACCCGATGACATCGGCGATCGTCTCGCCGACCCACATCGCGGAGTTCGCGCTGAGGAGGTCCTCCTCGGGAACGATCCGCGGCAGGATCGCGACGCGGGCGGGCCGGAAGAAGACCGAGATCGTCGTGACGAGGAAGATCAACGGATAGACGAGGATGATGTTGGTGACCGCCGCGATCGGGAGCACGAGCACGATCGCGGCACGCAGCAGGTCGCTGACGACCATGACCTCCTTGCGGTCCCAGCGGTCGACGAACGTGCCCGCGATCGGGCTCAGCAGCAGGTTCGGGAGCGTGGCCGCGAAGAAGACGAGGCCCGTGGCGAGTGCCGACCCCGTCGAGATCGCCACGACCGCGACAAGCGCGAGCTGGTTGAGCCGGTCGCCGAACAGTGAGATCAGCTGGCCGGACCACAGTGCCGAGAACGAGCCGTTGAGCGCGAGTCGGACATAGGGGTGCTGGCGGACGCGGGCCGCTGTCTCGACCGGTCGTGGGATCGCCACGGCTGGCATCCCAGCGCTGCCAGGAATGCCGGGCAGGGCTGCTTCGCCTTCGAAGGTCGACAGCGACGGTGACGACATGCCTGGTCCGGCACTCCCGAGCACCAACGGGCGCTCGAGCGCAACGGCGCTCGTCAGAGCGGGGGATAGACCCGTCTCCGCGCCAGGGTCGCCGGGGCGGAGAGGGCGTGTCGCCGCGAAGGAGTCGAGGCGTCGGCGGATCGCTTCGGCCTGCTCCTCGTCGACCTCGGGTTGGACTCGGACGACGCCGGCGAAGAGGAAGAATCCGAGACCGAACGTCAGGAAGGCGTCACCGATCGATGCGACGTTCTGGACGATCGGGAACGGGATCGGGATGACGTCGGCGAATGGGCCGAGGTGGAGCAGGAATTGCGCGCCGAGGTCAGGCCCGACGAGGACGTGAAGGTTCGACGTGACGTCGGCCGGCGTCATCCCGGCGGCCTCCAGGCTCACCGAGTAGATCGGCATGTAGCCGCCGTTGACCAGGATGACGACACCGTTCGCCAGCACGCCGATGAACGCGAGGCTCATGCCCGGGTAGCCGCGGTTCGCCCACAACGCGACGAGCAGGAGTCCGAAGGCCGCGGCGAACAGCGGAACGCGAAGCGTGTCCGCGATCGGAACGTTGAGGTTGAGGAGGACCTCGGTGCCGAACCGAAGGATGACCGCGACCGCGAGGAGCCCCATGCGGTGGAGGCGGACCGAGGCGAGGTTGAGGATCGAGCCGCCGGCCAATAGGCCGAGGATCAGCCCGAGTGCGATACCGCCGATCAGCACGGGGTCAACGGAGGCCCTTCACGGCTGCATCATGCCGGACGGCTGGAGGCGCCGAGAGGCGAGGTGAAGGTCGGAGAGTCTCGGTGCGGGCGGCTGCGCGGGGCGGCGGCGCGCGCCCCCGTGTCGGTCAGGTGCGTTCGGCTGGGGCGCCGACCGCCGCGCTGGTGTCCGAGCGGGTGGCGGTCATTCGATCCGCGGCCTGGGTGATGAGCGGGATCTGACGAGGGCTGGTCGGACGGCCCGGATCGGCAACGCCGTCGACATGAGGCGTGCGGACGAATGCATCAACGACGACGGGGTCGAACTGCACGCCGGCGAACTTCCGGAGCTCCGCGAGCGCCTGTTCGGCTGTCAGCGGCGTCATCCGGTACGGACGCGCGGCCGTCATCGCTTCGAATGCGTCGGCGACGTGCAGGATGCG
>JBJMNA010000111.1:0-4224 GCA_045804485.1 Chloroflexota bacterium | reverse complement strand
GCGGCGGCCAGATAGAGGACGAGGACGACCGCGAGGAACCCGTAGCCGAACATGCGGAGCGTCCGCATCGCGAACAGCAGGCGACCGTCGCGGCCAAGGCCGCGCAGGCTCGCGACGAGCCCTGGATCTGGCGGCGGGCCGGTCACGTCGGCGAGTGTAGCCGCGGTCGGTGTCTGCCAGAATGGCCGCGGGAGGTCCGCACACGACGATGAGCAGTCACGACAGCGACGCACCGGGCCACGAGGGAGCCGTCTCCCACCACGAGACGACCGACCACGGTGAGGATCACGGGCACGACGACCACGGCCATGGCGAGGATGCGCTCGGCCCTATCGACGTGGCCGCATGGGGCGCGGGTGCGATCGGGCTCGCGGTCGGTGCCGGAGTCGCCCTCTGTTTCGCGCTTGCGACGGGCGCCATCCACTGACGCCGCGCCGTTAGAAGAGCCCGACGATGTTCCCCGCCGAGTCGATGTCGATCTTTTCCCCACCGGGACGGGACGGGAGCCCGGGCATCGTGCGCATCTCGCCGCAGAGCGGGGTGATGAACCCGGCACCTGCGGACAATCTGACCTCGCGGATCGGGACCGTGAAGCCGGTCGGCCGGCCTTTCAGCGCGGCGTCGTGGCTGATCGAGTACTGCGTCTTGGCCATGCACACGGGCAGGTGGCCGTAGCCCATCTCCTCGAACTGGGCGAGCGACTTCCTGGCGGCGGGCAACAGTTCGATCCCGTCGGCGCCGTAGATCTTGGTCGCGATCGTCGCGATCTTGTCGGCAAGCGGCATCTCGTCGGGGTAGAGCAGTTCGAACTTCGCGGAACCGCTCTCGGTCGCGGCCCAGACGGCTTCGGCGAGTGCCGCCGCGCCCTGACCGCCGTCGACGAAATGGGTCGCAAGGACGGCATCGGCCGCCCCGGCCGCAAGCGCGACCTCACGGATGGCCTCGACCTCGGCCGGTGTGTCCGTGGGGAACGCGTTGATCGCCACGACGGCCGGCACCCCGAACCGGCGGACGATCCCGATGTGCGCCGCGAGGTTCGCTGCGCCGGCTCGGACGGCGTCCACGTTCTCCTCGAGGAGTGCGGGGTCAAGCGGCTTGCCGGCCACGATCTTCCCGACCCCACCGTGCATCTTGAGCGCCCGGACCGTGGCGACGACGACGGCCGCATCCGGTGCGAGCCCCGACGCCCGGCACTTGATGTCGAAGAACTTCTCGGCGCCCATGTCGGCGCCGAAGCCCGCCTCGGTGCAGACGATGTCGTTCGTCACGAGCGCCAGGCGGTCGGCGATGATCGAGTTGTTGCCGTGCGCGATGTTGCCGAACGGGCCGCAGTGGACGAATGCCGGGCCACCCTCGAGCGTCTGGAGGAGGTTCGGCTTGATCGCGTCGATGAGCAGGACGGTCATCGCCCCGGCGACGCCGACGTCCTCGGCCGTCACCGGCTTGCCGCTCGTGTCGGTCGCGAGGACGACCCGAGCGAGCCGCGCTCGGAGGTCGAACAGGTCCGTCGCGAGGGCGAGGACCGCCATCACCTCCGATGCGACGGTGATCACGAACTCGGTCTCGCGCGGGACGCCGTCCTCGCGCCCACCGAGCCCGATGACGACATGACGAAGTGCCCGGTCGCTGATGTCGATGACGCGTGGCCAGAGGATCCCGTGCGGGTCGATCCCGAGCGGGTTCTTGTGGTGGAGGCTGTTGTCCAGGAACGCGCCGGCCAGATTGTGTGCCGCGCCGATCGCGTGGACGTCACCGGTCAGGTGGAGGTTGAAGTCTTCCATCGGGATGACCTGGCTGTAGCCTCCGCCGGCCGCGCCACCCTTGATCCCGAAGACGGGTCCCAGTGACGGCTGGCGGATGCAGACGGCTGCCTTGCGGCCGATCGCGTTCAGCCCCTGCGCGAGGCCGACGGTGGTCGTCGATTTGCCTTCTCCCAGCGGGGTCGGCGTGATGGCGGTGACGACGACGTACCGGCCTCGCGGTCGCTCCGCCTCGAGCCTCGTGATCGCCTCGAGTGTGACCTTCGCCTTGGTCGGCCCGTACAGCTCGAGCTCGCTGTCGGCGATGCCGAGGCCGTGGGCGATGTCGACGATCGGACGCGGTGTGACGCCTCGAGCGATCTCCAGGTCGGACGGGAAGCTCATCGATCTCCTCCGGAAGGGACGGGGGGTGCAGCCGCGGCCTGACGTTCGGCGGCGCGGATGAGGTGGGTCAACAGGATGGCATTCGTGAGGGGGCCGACGCCCCCGGGCACGGGCGTGATCACCGACGCGACCTCGACCGCGGACGCGAAGTCGACGTCGCCGACGATGCGACCATCGACCACGTTGATCCCCACGTCGACGACGACGGCTCCCGGTTTGAGCATCGCGCCCGTGACGAGGCCCGGGCGACCAGCGGCGACGACGACGATGTCGGCCCTTGCGACGTGGCCCGGAAGATCGATCGTCCGCGAGTGACACACGGTGACCGTCGCGTCTTCCTTGACGAGAAGGAACGCGGCAGGCATCCCGACCACGGCCGAGCGGCCGATGACGACGGCATCCCGACCGGCGATCTCGATGCCCGAGCGGCGGAGGATCTCGATCGCTGCGTGCGCCGTTGCGGGGAGGAAGCCGTCGTAGCCCAGGCGCAAGAGTCCCGCGTTGAGGGGATGGATGCCGTCGATGTCCTTATCGGGGTCGATGGCATCGATGATCGAGCGGAGGCGGATCGTCCGCGGGAGTGGCATCTGCACGATGACGCCGTCCACGGCCGGGTCGTCATTGAGCACGCGCACCGCCGCGATGACGCTCGCCTCGGTCGCCTCGCCCTCGAGCTCGACGAAGTTCGCGTCGATGCCGACCTTGGCGCAGCCGCGCAGGATCCGCTCGAGGTAGACAGCCGACGGAGCGTCTCGCCCGACGATGACGACCCGAAGGCCAGGCGGACGTCCGCGGCGAGCGGTGAACGTCGCGACGTCCTCGGCGACGGCACGGCGGATCTCGTCGGCGATCGGCGCGCCTTCGAGCAGGCGCGCTCGGGAGGCCGATGGCGTCAATGGAGATCCGAGGCGGAGATCGGTTCGCGCGAGATTCCGGCGGCCACGAGCTCGCGCGTCTCGGCGGAGAGCCGCTCCACCTCGTCGAGGAGGTCGACGACGCGCGCGGTCATCGTCCCCTCGTAGTCGGGGTCACCCACGGACGGGAGATTGACCAGGACGTTCGCGGCCGCACCGCGCGCCGAGGCCTCTCCGAGCAGCGACGCGACGTTCAAGTCGCTCGACGCATTCACGTTGCTGCGTCCAGCCAGAGCTTCCGCAGCCGCGACGAGTTCGACGCAGGCCTCGACGCAACGAAGCGGGACTTCGGCGGCCGCGCGGGCCGCCACCTGGAGGGCGCTCGTCCGGACCCTTCGTTCCTCGTCGGTCTCGCGGGCCATCTTCATCGCGGCGCCGAAGCCCGCGTACGCGGCCGCGTCCTCATCTGCGATGGTCAGGAACGTGTCGGCGAGTCGTTCGCCCGTCCCGATCGCCCAGCCATGCAGGTCCTCGTGCGCGGCGTACCGCGGCCGCCCCGCCGACAGGGTGGCGACCATCGCAACGAGACTCGCGGCGAGGGCCGCCGCCACGGCCGAGGCGCTTCCACCGCCGGGGACCGGAGCCCCAGACGCGAGCGCGTCGATGAACTCATCGACTCTTTGATCCCGAAACCGCGTGCCGACAGGCTGATCCATCGGCACGATTGTACGGTTGCGACTCGGCACCGAAGGCGCCGCGGGACGCATGGGCTGCTCAGTGAAAAGCGATGCGGTGGGGGGCGGTCGAGGCGAAGGCGGAGGAGAGCATGCGAGCGAGCGCACCTGAGGGTGCGTGAGCGAACACGCGGAGCCGACAACGCACGCATCGGCCGTCCCATACCGTATCGCGTCGCCGGAGGCGGAGCGGGCGCGGTACCGGCGCGCCCGCTCCGTGACCGACGATCCCGACGCGGAGGGAGGGCCTAGCGTCGGAGGCCGATGCCTCGGGACCCCAGCCCGAGGCATCGATGCTGTGGTCGAGGATCAGGCCGCGCGGCGGCGGACCTCCTCGTCGAGCCCGGTCACCGTCCAGCGGCGTGACCGGTGCTGGTACGTCAGTGACAGTCGTGCTCGAGGGGTGTCGACTTCGAAGAGGGTCCGCGGGCCGCTGATCACGGGGTATGCCGCCGCCTCTTCGCGGACGACCGCGAGCCTCGTGATCTCGAG
>JBJMNA010000110.1:0-5789 GCA_045804485.1 Chloroflexota bacterium | reverse complement strand
GCGGCCGATGTGTGAGCACTTCATCGCGCGGGCGGCCGAACCGTTCCGGCTCGAGGAGCTGTGGCCCTTCACCGATCGTCTCGAGCGACTCGGGATCGCTGGCTTCGGCTGGGGCGCGGCGTGGACCGACGGCGGCGGACGGCTGGCGTCGCATCGCGACGTCCGGGCCTTTCGCGACGACCCGGGTCGCGAGGCGATCGGCCGGTCTGAGACGACGTCCGCGCTCGTCCACCTCCGGCGCCCGTCACGCCTCTCGACGCTGACCCTGGCCGACACTCAGCCGTTCGACGATCCGGCCGGGCGGTTCTCGTTCAGCCACAACGGCGACCTGCGTGACTACGGGCCGCTGCGCGCCAGTTACCGCTCGCAGGGGCGCATCCACGGTCGGGCCGACACCGAGGTCGGCGCCCGCTGGCTGGAGGATGCCTGGCGACCGGACGAACCGGCACCACGCTTGCTGGCATCGCTCCACGACCGGTTCGGCGGTCAAGCCAACCTGGCCGTGATCACCGCGGCCGGCGCGTCGCACCATTACGCGGGCAACGACGAGAACCCCGTCTTCTCCTTCCGCCTGGGACGGATCGGTATCGTGTCGACGGGGATCTACTCGCTCGACCGGTCCGTCTTCCGGTTCGTGGCCCCGGGTGCGACGGAGCGCAAACTCGTCCCGCTCGGCAGGACCGTCGGACTCGACGAAGACGGGAGGGCTTGCCCCGTCGCATAGGATGTCGCGGGGTGGCTCCGTCACGCGGACGGCGCATGAGCGTCTCGTTCTCGAAAGCTCACCCCTGGAGCGGAACGATGACCGACGACGCGGGCGCACCCAGCCTCACCACCATCGTGGACGGACGCCCGACGGCGAAGCTTCCGAACCGCGAGCTCGTCCGGATCTCGCTCTACTGGCTCGGGCTGTCGTCGATCTTCGCGGGCCTGAGCTACATCATGGCGAGCCGACTCGAGTTCGCGGGCCTGGCGAACAAGACCGAGGCCGGTCGGGCGCTCTTCCTCGTGTCGATCAGCGGCGCGATCATCGCCGTCATCGTGCAGCCGACCATCGGCTCCATCTCGGACTACACGATCACGAAGTGGGGTCGCCGCAAGCCGTACATCTTCATCGGATCGCTGCTCGATCTGGTCTTCCTCGTCGGGATCGCCTACAGCAACTCGCTCATCGCGATCGCCGCGTTCATCGCCCTCCTTCAGTTCAGCTCGAACTTCGCGCAGGGGCCCTTCCAGGGATACGTGCCGGACCTCGTTCCGGCGGCGCAGGTCGGGACCGCCAGCGCCCTCGTGGGGATGATGCAGATCCTCGGCGTGGTCTCCGGCTACGCGATCGGTGCGCTCGCGGCCGCCGCTCATCGGTACGACATCGGGCTCATCGCACTCGGCGTGCTCGAGGTCGCGACGATGCTGTCGGTCGTCATCCGCGTTCGCGAGGGGCCGTCGCCCAAGTCGCGCGAGGGTCGCCCGTGGCGCTCCATCGCGGCCGAGGCCTGGGGCACTGACATCCTCAAGGAGCACAGCTTCATCTGGCTGGTCGCGTCGCGGCTCGCGATCCTGATGGGCGGCTCGGTCCTGACCACCCTCGCAGTGTTCTACCTGGCGCGGACGATGGGCCTGAATGAGCACGACTCGGGCATCGTCTTCATCCCGCTCGTGGCGCTGGTCGCCGTCGGGACCGTCGCCGCCGTCGTGCCGGCCGCGCGCATCTCGGACAGGGTCGGGCGCAAGCGCGTCATCTGGGCGAGCTGCGCGGTGAGCGCGATCGGACTCGGGACGGTCGCGGCGGCACCGAGCCTGCCGTTCGCATTCGCCGGAGCGCTCATCTACGGGGTCTCGGCCGGCATGTTCCTGGCCGTCGACTGGGCGCTCATGACGGACATCATCCCGAAGGCGTCGTCGGGCCGGTACATGGGCCTCTCGAACGTCGCGACCGCGTCCGCGGGGGTCCTCGCGATCGCGGTCGGCGGGACCCTCATGGACCTTGTCGGCGGCCCGGGCCTCGACCCATCCGGACCCCGTGCCGCACTGTGGCTCGCGGTCGTCCTGATGGGGATCGGCGCGCTCCTGCTCCGCCCGGTCGACGAGCACCGGCGCGACGATTTCCCGCCGCCGCTCGAAGTCGACGTTCTCCCGGTGCCGCAGGCGGCGACCTAAGCGGCTGGCGCGCGCTCCAGTCGGGTTCGGGCCTCGGAGATCCACCGCCGCCAGGTCGCGGGTCGGAGGAAGTCGAAGGGGTCCTGCTTCCGATAGAACCACGGCACGGCCGCCCAGAGATAGACGAGGTAATCGAGCCGGACCGGTCGAGCCCCGAACCCGAACAGCGCCTGCAGCTGGATGATCGTCAGCGGAAGCGTCAGGAGGCTTAGGGCGACGGAGACCGCCAGCCATAGCAACCCCCACTGCTTCGCTCGGCCCGGGAGGATCGGCCAGAACACGACAGGGACCCATTTCATCCAGGTCGCGAGCGCCCACAGCAGGCCGCCGAGTCGCGGGCCCGTGAACTGCGCGGCCCACAGCATCAGCGTCAGCTGGAGGTTGATGTTGCCGGTATCGAGGTTCGCCCCGAACGGGAAGGCGAGGACGGCGATGATGACGGCGGTCGTCAGAGGCCGGCGGCGGTATGCCCAATGGATCGTCCAGAGCAGCAGCAGGATGGTCCCGACCCGCCAGACGAACCAGGCCACATCCCACGGGAGCAGCGCCCACGGCGCGAAGAGCGGGAGCATCCAGGGCGCATAGACGTATGGCAGGAACGGCCCCGTCGGGTGGTATGGGTCGCCACCGTTGAGCCATAGCCGGACGCCCGCCCAGTACGCGCGCGCGTCGGCACCGCCGGCGTCGCCGCGCGCGATCAGCCCGGCGAGGATGACCGCGAACGTCAGGCTGAGCAGAACGACGGCAGCGATGCGGCGCGGGTCGCGAAGGCGCGAGGCCTCCCGTCGGAGGGCCCGGCGGAAGACGCCGGCCCGGCGTCGTGTCCCGCGGTCGACGTGGTCGGACAGGTCGACGATGATCCGGCCACGACCGCGCGCCGTGCCCGGGATGGGCTGGAGACCGGGTGGTGGTGTCGGCGCGGTCATCGCCCGGCATTCTCGCACGGTCGTCGCGACCCTCAGCCTCCTGAGTCCGCCTCACCGGGCTCGCTTGACGCCTTTGTGACGCCGGTGCACCTGGCGGTACGGGTCTCGGCAGGTCTCGTCGGCTATCCTCACGGGAAGCCCGACCAGGGAGTGCCGATCCAGTGGCCGATGGAACCGTCATCATCATCGGCGGCGCGGAGGACAAGGTCCGCGACCGCGTGATCCTCAGTCGTTTCGTCGCGCTCGCGGGTGGCGAGAACGCCACGATCGCTGTCATCAGCACCGCATCGTCACTTGGCCTCGAGGCGGGCGAACGGTACCGCGCGGTGTTCGGTGAGCTCGGCGTCAAGCGCGTCCGGCCGCTCCATGCCGTCACCCGCCCACAGGCCAACGACGAAGCGGCGGTCGCCGCCGTTCGCGATGCGACGGGAGTCTTCCTGACGGGCGGCAACCAGCTCCGGCTGTCGTCGACGATCGGCGGGACGCGTCTAGCGGACGCGATCTTCGAGCGCTTTTCCGACGGCGCCGTGATCGCGGGCACGTCGGCCGGGGCATCTGCGATGTCCAGCCACATGATCGCGTTCGGCGCCTCCGGCGCGACCCCGAAGCACCGCATGGCGCAGATCGCCGCAGGCCTCGGAGTCCTGCCCGGCGTCATCGTCGACCAGCACTTCCAGCAGCGGAACCGGCTCGGCCGGCTGCTCAGCCTCATCGCCCAGAACCCGAGCCTTCTCGGTCTCGGGGTCGACGAGGATACGGCCGGCGTCGTCGGGCCCGACCATGTGATGGAGGTCATCGGGCGGGGCTCGATCACCGTCGTCGACGGGTCACGCTCCGAGACCGACGCGTGGGAGGTCCACGGCCATCGGCCGCTCATGATCAGCGGAGTCGTGCTCCACTCGCTGCCCGCGGGCTACAAGTTCGACCTCCGTCGCCGGGAACGCGTCGCGACGCCGACCCTGCACGCATTGCCCGGCGGCGAGGCCGCATCGAGCTAGACCGTCGCCGGCGCTCGAGCGCCAGAGGAGGAGTCCCGTGGCTGACACCATGGCGCGCGGCACCGCCGCAACCGCCCCAAAGCGCGCGACCCGCCGCGGCGGCGCGGCCGCCGACGGGGGCTCGGGCCCGGCTCCGACCCTGCGCGTCCTCGAGACGCGCGTCCTCCGCGGGCCGAACTACTGGGCGCGTGAACCGGTCATCCGGATGCTCGTTGACCTGGGCGTCCTCGAGCAGTACCCCTCCAACGTGATCCCGAACTTCACCGACGCGCTCGTCGCTCTCCTCCCGACGCTCGAGGATCACGCCTGCTCGCTCGGGCGCCGGGGCGGGTTCATCACCCGGCTCCGCGACGGGACCTGGATGGGGCACATCGCGGAGCACATCGCGCTCGAATTCCAGAATCTCGCGGGCACCGACGTCCGCCACGGCAAGACGCGCTCGGCGGGCAAGACGGGGCAGTACAACTGCATCTACGAGTACCGCGAGGAAGCGGTCGGTCTCGAAGCCGGCCGGATGGCGGTCGCGCTCGTCAACCACCTGGTCGCCCCCGACGATCCGACGGTCTTCTTCGACTTCGCGCCCGAGCTCGAGCGGCTCATCCGACTGGCGGAGCGCCAGGCCTTCGGTCCGTCCACCCAGGCCCTCATCGACGAAGCGGTGAGCCGCGACATCCCGTTCATCCGGCTCGATCGGCACTCGCTCGTGCAGTTCGGGCACGGCGTCCATCAGCAGCGCATCCGGGCGACGATGACCTCGCTGACGTCGGCCATCGGCGTGGACGTCGCCTCCGACAAGAGCCTGACCAACAAGCTGCTCGATTCGGCGGGACTGCCGGTCCCGCGCGCGGACGTGGTCGACACCGAAGACGGCGCCGTCGCGGTGGCAAAACGACTCGGATTCCCGTGCGTCGTGAAGCCGCTCGACGGCAATCACGGGCGCGGCGTCCATCTCGACCTCCGCTCCGAAGACGCCGTCCGTGCCGCCTTCCACGGGGCGCTCGCGCAGAGCCGGGCGGGTGATGTCGTCGTCGAGACATACGTCGCGGGCAACGACTATCGCTGCCTCGTGATCGGAGGAAAAGTCGCGGCGATCGCGGAGCGAGTCCCGGCCTCGGTGACGGGTGACGGCGAGCACACGGTCCGCGAGCTCGTCGATATCGCCAACAGCGACCCGCGACGCGGCATCGGCCACGAGAAGGTCCTGACCCGCATCAAGGTCGATGCGGCCGCCGAAGAGCTCGTCACATCGCAGGGCTTCGGGATGGACGAGGTGCTGCCTCCGGGAAAATGGGTGAAGCTCGCACTGACGGGCAACATGTCGACCGGCGGGACGTCGATCGACCGGACGATCGAGGCGCACCCGGACAACGTCGAGATCGCCGAGACGGCCGCCCAGATCGTCGGCCTCGACGTTGCAGGCATCGACTTCATCTGCCCGGACATCGCGACGCCCGTGCGCGAGACCGGCGGCGCCATCGTCGAGGTCAACGCCGCGCCGGGCTTCCGGATGCACACCCATCCGACGGAAGGCGAGCCACAGTACGTGGCCCGCCCCGTCATCGATTCGCTGTTCCCGGCGGGGTCGGGCGCGCGGATCCCGATCATCTCTGTGACCGGCACCAACGGAAAGACGACGACGGTCCGGATGATCGCCCACATCCTGAAGCTGATGGGCAGGCACGTGGGGATGACGTCGACCGACGGCATC
>JBJMNA010000109.1:0-6640 GCA_045804485.1 Chloroflexota bacterium | reverse complement strand
GGTGCCGGACTGCGTCTTGGGGAACGCCATGACCTCGCGGATGTTCGTCTGGAGCGCGAGCAGCGCCGCCCAACGGTCGATGCCGAGGGCGATCCCGCCGTGGGGTGGCGCGCCGTAGTCGAAGGCGTCGAGGACCGCGCCGAACTTCTCGCGCATCGCCTCGAGCGTGTGGCCCTGGAGCTGGAAGCTGCGCTCCAGCAGGTCGCGACGATGGATCCGGATGGAGCCGCCACCGAGCTCCCAGCCGTTGAGTGCCAGGTCGTACTGGAGGGCTCGGGCCTGGCCGGCCGGATCATCCGGTGACGGCTTCGCGGGATCGCCGGAGGCCGTGACGAGCAGCTTCTCGTCCTCCGGCAGGACACCGGAGAACGGGTTGTGCGTCGCGTGCCAGCGCGAGATCTCCGGGTCCCACTGGTACATCGGGAAACGGTGGATCCAGACGTACGAGAGAAGGTTCGGGTCGGCGAGACCGAGCCGGTCGCCCAGCTCGACGCGGAGGCGGCCGAGCACCTCGGCCGTGACCTCGGCCGTGTCGGCGACGATCAGGATGAGATCGCCCTCGGCGGCGGTCGTCTGCTCGATGATCGCGCGCTGCGTCTCGTCCGAGAGGAACTTGGCGATCGGGCCCTTGACCTCGCCCCCGGCTTCGAGCGACAGATGGGCGAGTCCCTTGGCGCCGAATCGCCGCGCGCGGTCGGTCAGCTCGTCGATCTCGCGACGCGTGACGCCGGCCATCCCGGGCGCGACGATCGCCTTCACCCGGCCGCCGGCGGCGAGTGCACCATCGAAGACGCCGAAGCCCGACGAGGGCGCGCCGTCGGAGCCGACGAGCACCGACCCGAGATCGACTAGCTCCATCCCGAACCGGATATCCGGCTTGTCCGACCCATACCGCTCGAGCGCGTCCTCGTAGGTCAGCATCGGGAACGGCACCTGGAACAACGGTCGCTCGGGCACCGTGACCTGCGACACCTCGACCGCCATCGCCTCGACGAAGGCCATCACGGACGCCTCGTCGACGAAGCTCATCTCGAGGTCGAGCTGGGTGAATTCGAGCTGCCGGTCGCCGCGCAGGTCCTCGTCCCGGTAGCACCGGGCGATCTGCATGTAGCGGTCGATCCCGGCGACCATCAACAGCTGCTTGAGCTGCTGGGGGCTCTGTGGCAGCGCGTAGACGGTCCCCGGCTGGAGCCGGCTCGGGACGATGAAGTCGCGGGCTCCCTCGGGCGTGCTCTTGATCAGAGTCGGCGTCTCGACCTCGACGAAGCCGTTCCGGTGATGGACCTCGCGGATGGCCTGGACCATCCGGCTGCGGAGCATCAGACGGCGCTGCATCGGCTCGCGTCGGATGTCCAGGTAGCGGTACTTGAGCCGCAGGCTCTCGTCGACGGGCGCGTCCGGGTCGTTGATGTAGAAGGGTGGCGTCTTTGCCTCGGAGAGGATCTCGATGGTCTTCGCCTGGAGCTCGATGGTGCCCGTCGGGAGCTTCAGGTTCTCGGTGCCGGGGAGTCGCAGGGCGACCGTCCCTTCGGCCATCACGACGAATTCAGGACGGATGCGGCTGGCCTCGGCGTGCGCCTCGGGCGCGTCCGTCTTGTCGATGACGACCTGGGTGATCCCGTGGCGGTCGCGGAGGTCCAGGAAGATCAACTGGCCATGGTCTCGGCGCCGGTGGACCCAGCCGGCGAGGCGAGCCGGCTCCTCGGCATCGTCCGCGCGGAGCTGACCGCAGGTGTGCGTTCGGTACGGCGTGGCGAGGCTCGGGGAAGTGTCTGACATGGCCGGCGTATCGTAGCCGCTGCCCGGCCGGCCCGACGCCGGAGGCATCGATCGAGGTGACCGCCATGCCCAGGCTGCTCGTCCACATCGCGACCGGTCCGGAGAACCCGACGCGGGCCGCGCTCGGGCTGCTTGTCGCCCGGACGGCGCTGACGGCGGGCCACGACGTGGATCTGTTCATCGCCGGTGACGGCGTCGGCATCCTTCGACCGGAGACGCTGGCCGCGGGTCAGGGCATCGGGACGGGGTCGTTCCGTGAGCACGTGGATGCGCTGATCGCCGGTGGTGCGACCCTCTACGCCTCCGGGATGTCGAGCAAGGCCCGCGGGCTCACGCCTGAAGCGCTCGGCGGGCTGGCAGTGACCATGTCGCCGCCGGACAAGCTCGTAGAGCTCGCGTTCGCGGCCGACCGCGTCCTCACCTACTGACCCGGCATCACCAACGTCCGAGGTTCGACCATGCTCGCCGACCGCAGGGTGCACACGACGCTTCCGACGCTCGATGTCGACCGGCTTCGTCGCTGGTACGAGGACGTCCTCGGGTTCACGCCCTTTGCGGAGCCGCCCGGGGCCGTGCTGTATCGCGCGGGCGCCGGAAGCGTGTTCGCGATCTCACGGGCCGGCAGCCAGTCCGCGGGGACCACGACCCAGATGGCGTTCACGGTCGATGACATCGACGCGGAGGTCGCGGACCTCCGCGCCCGCGGGGTCGAATTCGAGACGTACGCCACGCCAGCCACGATCGATGGGATCGCGACGATCGGACCGGGTCGTGCGGCGTGGTTCAAGGATCCTGACGGCAATCTGCTCGCCGTCATCCAGTTCCACGAGCCCGTGTGATCAGTCGGCGACGAGTGCCGCGATCGCCGCGAGGTGGTCCGGCGTGTTGCCGCAACAGCCGCCGATGATCGAGGCGCCGAGGTCACGCATCGTGACTGCGGCCGCGGCCATCGTCTCGGGGTCCGCGCGGTAGACCGCGCGCATGTCGACGAGCTCCGGCATCCCCGCGTTCGACTTCGCGACCAGCCGCACGTCAGGATCGACCGCCCGCATCTTCCCGATGACCCCGATGAGCTCGTCCGGACCATTCCCACAGTTGCCGCCGACCGCGTCCGCCCCCCACGCGGTCAGCGACGCGACTGCCTGTTCCGGGGTGACGCCCATCATCGTCCGGCCGCGCGTGTCGAAGGTCATCGTCGTGATCAGCGCGATGCCGGCCGAGACGCGGCGGACGCCTTCGATCGCAGCCTTGATCTCCGAGAGATCGGACATCGTCTCGATCCAGATGAGATCGACGCCGCCGGCGACGAGAGCCGCCGCCTGCTCCGCGAAGATGTCGACCGCCTCGTCGTATTCGAGCGTCCCAGTGGGCGCAAGGATGGCGCCGCTCGGGCCGATATCGCCCGCGACCAGTGCGTTACCGCCGGCGGCGTCCACCTCGTTCCGCAGGAGGATCGCGGCCGTCTGATTGAGCTCCGCGACGCGGTCCTGGAGGCCGTGGAGGCTGAGCCGCATCCGATTCCCACCGAACGTGTTGGTCATGAGGATCTGCGACCCGGCGTCGAGATAGCCACGATGGATCCGCCGCACGACATCGGGCTTGGACAGGTTCCAGACTTCTGGCGGGTCGCCGAACATGAGGCCGTTCGCGAACAGCATCGTGCCCATCGCACCATCGGCGACGATCGTCCGGTTCCGGGACACCACGTCGCGCCAGCGCTGGCTCGCCGCGCCACCGTCGGCCCGCCGCCGCTCGTCGACGCCGGGAAACGCGGCCGGATCGAACGGCTCGACTTCGATCGTCGTGCTCTGGAGGACGCGGCGCGGTCTCATCCCGGCGAGTGTAGCGCGACATCTGTACCATCCGGCGCCTGCCTCGCTCAGGAGTCGCGGCCATCGATCCTCTCAGCGCGCTGGTCATCATCGCCGCCGGAGTCGCCGCGGGAACGATCAACACGATCGTCGGGTCGGGTTCGCTGATCACGTTCCCGACGCTGCTGATCCTCGGCTACCCGCCACTCGTCGCCAATGTGTCGAACACCATCGGTCTCGTGCCGGGATCGATCAGCGGCTCGATCGGGTACCGGCGCGAGCTCGTCGGACAGGGCCGCCGCGCTCGCCCACTCGTGATCAGCGCCGCGCTCGGCGGACTCACCGGCGCCGCCCTCCTCCTCGTGCTCCCGGCCAGCGCGTTCGCCCGGATCGTGCCGCTGCTGATCCTCGTCGCCTGTGGTCTCGTGGCCGTCCAGCCGCGCTTGTCAGCGTGGGTCATCGCTCGCCGGGCGCGCCTCGGTCACACGCCGCGACCGAACGGCGGTGGCGGGCCGGTACTGATCGCCGGGGTCTATGCGACGGGCATCTACGGCGGCTATTTCGGCGCCGCGCAGGGGGTCATCCTGATCGCCCTACTCTCGATCCTCGTCGACGACGACCTCCAGCGACTGAACGGGCTCAAGAACGTCATCGCGGCGGTCATCAATGCGGTCGCCGCCGTGATCTTCATCGCCGTGGCGCCCGTCGCGTGGGAGGTCGCGATCCTGCTCGCGATCGGTTCGACCGTCGGCGGTCAGCTCGGGGCGGTCGTCGGGCGGCGCCTGTCACCGGTCGCTTTGCGCGGCGCGATCATCGTGATCGGCACGATCGTGGCGGTTCGACTCCTGCTCGCCTGACGCCGGTCAGTCCGGCGTCGACCCATGGCGGTGGGCCGCGTGAGCGCGCTCGATCTCACGCGCCAGGTCCAGCAGCGGAACGACCTTCTGCGTGCCGGCCGGGAGGTCGCGCAGCCCGATGTCGCCCGTGGCCAGCTCATCGCCGACGATGACCGCGAAGTGTGCGTGGTCGCGAGACGCGGCCTCGAGCTGCTTGCCGAGCTTTCGACGGCCGAGCTCGGCGCGGGCCGCGATGCCCGCCGCGCGCAGATCTGTGGCGACGTTCAGTCGAGCGATCGTGTCGTCGGGGTCCGCGCCGACGACGACGGCGACCGGAGTCGGCTCAGGCGCGACGGTCGCGCCGGTCTCGGTGAGGGCGATGATGAGCCGGTCGATGCCGATCCCGAAGCCGATGCCCGGCGTGGGCCGGCCGCCGAGGAGCTCGACGAGGCCGTCGTAGCGGCCGCCGCCGCCGATCGCCTGCTGCTGTCCCTCGCGCCCGGTGACGTAGAACTCGAACGCGGTTCGCGTGTAGTAGTCGAGACCGCGGACGAGCCCGGGTTCGAGCCGGTACGGCACACCGAGGGCGTCGAGGTGCGCACGCACTGCGGCAAAATGCTCGCGGCAGGCATCGCACAGGTGGTCGGTGATCTTCGGCGCCGTTGCGTTGAGCGCCGCCATCGCTGGATCCTTCGAATCGAGGAGACGAAGGACATTCCGCCCGAGTCGATCCCGTTCGAGCGCTGGAAGCTCCGCCTGGTGACGCTCGAAATAGGCCGTCAGCGCGGCGACGTACGCCGGCCGACACTCACCATCGCCGATCGAATTCAGCAGCACCTCGACGCCGTCCAGGCCTGCGTCTCGATAGAAGCGCATGCCGAGCTCGATGATCTCCGCGTCGATGGCCGGTCCGGCGTCGCCGATCGCCTCGATGTCGAACTGCGTGAACTGGCGGTAGCGCCCGGCCTGCGGCCGGTCGTAGCGGAACATGGAGCCGATCTCGACGAGCTTCACGGGCTGCGGCCACGTCTGCATCCCGTGCTGGACGTAGGCCCGGACGATCCCGGCGGTCGGTTCCGGCCGGAGCGCCCATGCCTCGGATTCCTCCGTCCGCGGCGCGAGGCGGAACAGCTCCTTCTCGACGATGTCCGTGACTTCGCCGACGCCACGCTCGAAGACGTCCGTCACCTCGAAGAGCGGCGTGTCGATGCGCCGGTAGCCATACCGAGCAGCAAGGTCCGCCGCGAGGCGCTCGAGCCGAGTCCACGTCGCCGTCTCCGGAGGCAGCAGGTCACGCGTGCCGCGGGGCGTCTTGAAGGCGGGCACTCCTAGCCCGTGTCGCGCTGGACGGTGATGACGTCCTTGAGCGTCTCGATCCGGCTCATGACGCGCGCCAGCTGCGACACGGAGTGGACCTGGATGGTCGCCGTGACGACAGCCGTGTGGTCCGGTGTCACGCCGACGTGCGCGGCGACGATGTTGACCTTGTTCTCCGCGACGACCTGGGTGATGTCGGACAGCAGGCCGGTCCGGTCGTATGCCTCGACGCGGATGGCGATCGGGTAGGTCTCGGTCGGGGCCGCCTCCCACTCGACGTCGATCAGCCGGCTGACCTCGCGTTCGTTGACCACCGTGTTGCAGGTCTGAAGGTGGACCGTCACGCCCTTGCCGCGAGTGATGAACCCGACGATCGGGTCGCCGGGGATCGGATGGCAGCACTTGGCAAACCGGACGAGGAGGTCACCGACGCCCTTGACGCGGACACCGCCCGTTCGCTCGACCTTTTGCGGCGGCGCGACCGTCGGCAGCGTGCTCTGGACGTCGTCCACCACGCCGAGCTTCATCACCACGGTCTGGGCGCTGATCGCGCCGTAGCCGATCGCGGCGTAGAAGTCGTCGATGGAGTCGTAGTTCGACTGCCGCGCGACCTCGGCGATCTGCTCCGCGCCGACTCCGGCGATCGAGGTCCGTGCCAGTCGCCGCAGTTCGCGCTCGAGCGATTCGCGCCCGTGGACGATGTTCTCGTCGCGGTCCTTGCGCTTGAACCATTGGCGGATCTTCTCGCGCGCATGGCTCGTTCGAACGACGTTCAACCAGTCACGTGACGGGCCGTGCTCGCCCTTCGTCGTGACGATCTCGACGATGTCGCCGTTCTTGAGCCGGTAGTCGAGTGGGACGAGTCGGTTGTTGACCTTCGCGCCGATCGTCCGATGG
>JBJMNA010000108.1:0-5767 GCA_045804485.1 Chloroflexota bacterium | reverse complement strand
GTCGCGGTCCCCCGCGACGTTGCGGTGCCCGGGACGCTCGCCAGCACGAAATGGCGGGGTCCGCTAGCCTCGGCGACGCGATGACGTCCCAGTCGGCCGTGGCATCCTCCGAGATCGCGCTGGTCGATCTCGAAAAGAGTTTTGGCGCGGTCCGGGCGGTGGACGGCGTGACGCTCGAGATCGCGGCGGGCGAGTTCTTCTCGCTGCTGGGTCCGTCGGGCTGCGGCAAGACGACGACGCTTCGGATGATCGGCGGCTTCGAGCTGCCGACTAGCGGCACGATCCTGCTGCGCGGTCGCGACGTCACGAGGGACCCACCCGACAAGCGGCCGGTCAACATGGTCTTCCAGAACTACGCCCTCTTCCCACACCTCGATGTCGGCGACAACGTCGCGTTCGGGCTGAAGCGTCGCGGCGTGGCGAAGGACGAGATCAGCCGTCGCGTCGGCGAGGCGCTCGAACTCGTCCACCTCACGGGATACGAGAAGCGCCGTCCGAGCCAGCTGTCCGGCGGCCAGCAGCAGCGCGTCGCGCTCGCGCGCGCCCTCGTCAACCGGCCGAACGTGCTCCTCCTCGACGAGCCGCTCGGCGCGCTGGACCTCAAGCTCCGCCGCCAGCTCCAGGTCGAGCTCAAGCGCATCCAGGCCGAGGTCGGGATCACCTTCGTCTACGTGACCCACGACCAGGAGGAGGCGCTCACGATGAGCGACAGGATCGCGGTGATGCACGCGGGCAAGGTCGAGCAGCTGGGCACGCCCGAGGAGCTCTACGAGCGGCCGGCGACACGGTTCGTGGCGGACTTCATCGGCTCGACGAATCTCCTGCGCGGGGTCGTCGAAGGCGACGGTCGGGTGCGGCTCGACTCAGGCGACATCGCGCGGGTCGCCCACGACGGACTGCCGCCCGGATCTGAGATCGAGATCAGTGTCCGACCGGAGGCGATCTCGCTCGTTCCGCCGAGCGCCGTCGGCGCGATCACGGCGACGGTCGAACAGGTCGCCTATCTTGGCTCCACGATCTCCTATCGGGTGCGAACGACAGGCGGGGCGGACCTGACGATCGAATCCCCAAAGACCGGGGTGCGACTCCCGGTCGGCAGCGACGTGGCCGTGACCTGGCCGCCGTCCGAGGCGCTGATCCTCGGACGCGGTCCGGTGGGCCCGACAGAGGAGGACAGGACATGACCGATCCTCAGCGCCCCGATGTCGATCTCGAACGCGAGCTCGTCCGCTACATGGCTGAACGACGGATCACCCGCCGGATGCTGCTCGAGCAGATGGCGAAGGTCGGTGCCTTCGCGGCGCTCGCGCCGATCATCGCCGCGTGCAGCGGCGCGGCGGCGTCCCTGAAGGCATCAGCGGCAGCACCGTCCTCCGCGCCGGCCACGAGCGCGGCGGCGACGGCGGCAGCGTCGGCGGCAGCGGCCGCGACGCCGACGACCGCTCCGACGCCGGTCCCCTCCCCGGAGAGCGAGCTGTTCATCTACAACTGGGACGGCTACATCGGCGAGACGACCCAGAAGGACTTCGAGGACAAGTACGGGATCAAGGTCAAGTACGACAAGTTCCCGGACGCCTCCACGCAGATCACCAAGATCCGCAGCGACGGCGCCGGGGGCGGCTACGACCTGACATACCCGGGCTCGACCGACATCGCGCCGCTGTCACGCGACGGCGTCATCTCCGCCCTCGACCTCTCGCTCATCCCGAACATCAAGAACCTCGGTCCGACCTGGCAGGACCCGGCCTACGACCCCGGCAACAAGTTCTCCATCCCGAACTACTGGTGGACCACCGGCATCGCGTGGGATCCGGCCAAGGTCAAGGAGGACGTCACCGCCTGGTCGGCGCTGTGGGACGAGAAATACAAGGGCAAGCTCGGGATGCTCTCGGACCAGCAGGAGGTCTTCGCGGCCGGGGCGTTCCGGCTGAACCTCCCGCCGAACCCGACGAGCGAGGCCGACCTCGACGCCATCCTGGCACTGCTGGAGCAGCAGAAGCCGCTCCTCCGCCGCTACACCGAGGACGACATCGGCGATTTCACGAGCGGGCAGCTGTGGATGACCCAGGCATGGTCCGGCGACTGGGTCCAGATGACCGCCGACAAGCCGGACGCGAAGTACGTGATCCCGAGCGAGGGCGCGATCCGCGGCTCCGACACGATGGTCGTCCTGTCCGGGGCGAAGCACCCGATCGCCGCCCACCTCTGGATCGACTTCAACCTCGATGCCAAGGTCAGCGCGGCGAACTCGAACTACATCGGCTACATGGGCCCGAACGCGGCGGCGCAGCAGTACATCCTTCCGGAGATCCTCAGCAACCCGCAGCTGAATCCCGACGCCGGCGTCTACAACGGACTCGCAGAGCTCGTCAGCCTCGAAGGTCCGGCCCTCGACGCCATGACGAAGCGCTGGATCGAGCTCACGACCTAGGTGGCCGGTCCGGCCCAGCCAGCCGTCTCGCTCCGGAGCCGCCTATCGGACGGTCTGCTCGTGCTCCCCGGGATCGGCTGGCTGCTGCTGTTCTTCTTCGTGCCGCTGGTCATCATCTTCGTGGTCAGCTTCGGGTCGAAGGACGCGACCGGACACGTCATCCTCGACAACCTCGGCCTCCAGAACTACTTCGAGGCGAGCAAGCCCGAGTTCCTGCCGGCGTTCGGCAACTCTGTCCGCTACTCGCTGCTCACGACGATCCTGTCGCTCGTCATCGGGTACCCGATCGCGTACTGGATCTCGCGACACGGTGGGCGGCACAAGATCGTGCTGCTCATCCTCGTCATGCTGCCGTTCTGGACGAGCTACCTCATCCGGACCTACGCCTGGATGATCATCCTGCGCGACAACGGGGTGGCGAACTCCATCCTGATGGCGCTGGGCCTCACCAGCGATCCGATCCCGTTCCTCAACACGGATTTCGCCGTCGTGCTCGGGATGACGTACGGCTTCCTGCCCTTCGCGATCCTGCCGCTCTACGTCTCGATCGACCGGCTTGACGACAACCTCGTCCAGGCTGGACGTGACCTGTATGCCACGGGGCGCGGCGCGTTCCTCCACGTCATCCTCCCGCTGACGATGCCGGGCATCATCGCGGCGGCCGTCCTGACGTTCATCCCCGCGATGGGCGATTACGTCACGCCAGACCTGCTCGGCGGCGCTCAGACCTCGACCATCGCGAAGGTCGTCCAGGTCCTCTTCACGAGCGGCCGCGACTGGCCGTACGGCTCTGCGCTCGGGTTCATGCTGATGGTCATCACGCTCGCCGGCACGCTGCTCGCGATCCGGTCGCTCCGCCAGGAGACCTTCGCGTGACGCGCGGCGGCAATCGCTGGCTCACGGCGTTCGCGATCCTGATCTACGCCTTCCTGTTCGCGCCGATCGTCATCCTGATCATCTTCAGCTTCAACGTCTCGCGGCGGAACTTCGTGTGGCTCGGCTTCACGACCGACTGGTATCCGAAGCTGTTCGCAAACCGCGATCTGCTCGAGGCGTTGTCGATCACGCTGCAGGTCGCGTTCATCGCCGTGATCGCGTCGACCGTGATCGGGTCGCTGCTTGGTCTCGCGCTGGCGCGCAAGCGGTTCCGCGGCCAGGGGACGTCGGAGGTGCTCATCCTGCTGCCGATGGTGACCCCGGAGATCGTCATGGGCATCAGCCTGCTGATCTTCTTCGGCCAGCTGTTCGGGCAGAACGGGTCGTTGGGTCAGATCGCCATCGCGCATATCACGTTCTGCATCTCGTACGTCGCGATCGTGGTGCGGGCACGCGCGCGCGGGCTGGACCCACATCTCGAGGAGGCGGCTCGCGATCTCGGGGCCTCGGCCGCCGGCGCGTTCTGGCACGTCACGCTGCCGCTCATCGCGCCCGCGGTGGCCGCCGGCGCGATGCTCGTCTTCGCGCTCTCGTTCGACGATCTCGTCGTCACGTCGTTCAACGCCGGCGTCGGATCGACGACCCTGCCGATCTTCATCTACAGCTCGATCAAGTTCGGCGTGACGCCGCAGATCAACGCGATCTCCACGATCATCGTCGCGGTCGTCGCCATCGCGCTGTTCATCGGCTGGCGGGTCGGCAGCTTCGGCGGTGCGACGAGAGCGGTCCCCGATACCGGGGTCGCCCCGAGCTAACAGGAGCGGCCGGGCTCGCGGAGCGACACGACGACGCCCGCTACCATCCGCGGATGGACGCCCAAACGACGCCCATCCTCGAGATCGGCATCATCCTGCTCGCGGCGGTCGCCGCCGGCTGGGTCGCGCGCCGGTTCCACCTTCCCGCGATCGTCGGCTACCTGGCCGTCGGGCTCGGCTTCTCCCCGTTCACGCCGGGGTATGTCGCGGATCACGAGCAGCTCGAGCTGCTGGCCGACGTCGGGGTCGTCCTCCTCCTGTTCGAGATCGGCATCGAAGTCGACCTGACCCGCCTCCGTCGCGACCACGGCGCGGTCCTGCTGGCGGCGCCCGCGCAGGCCGTCGTCTCGACCGCGATCGCGGGGGTCGCCTTCCTCATCGCAGGCCTGGAACCGATCGCTGCGGCCGTCATCGGGTTGTGCGTCGCGCTCTCGTCGTCGGTCGTCATCGTCAACATCACCCTCAGCCGGCGGCGGACGACCGACCGCGCCACCGAGGAGTCGCTCCTCGGCTGGAGCGTCATGCAGGACCTCGTCGGGGTCGGGCTGGCGGCCATCCTCATCGCCGCGATGGATGCCGGAAACCGGTCGCTGGGCGCGGCCGCCCTCGGCCTCGCCGGTTTCGCGATCGTCGTCATCGTGGCTGCGCGACTGCTGCTGCCCTGGGTGCTGAGCCGCCTCCACGACGAGCACGACCTGTTCCTGATCACGTCGGTCGGCTCCGGGCTCGCCGTCGCGGGTCTCGGCGCGGCGGTGTTCGGCGTGCCGCTCGCCCTCGCGGCGTTCGTCGGCGGCCTCGCCGTCACCGAGAGTCACGAGGCGTCCGAGGCGCGCAGGCGGCTGCGACCCTTCCGCGACGTGTTCGCGGTGCTCTTCTTCGTGGCGATCGGGACCCTCATCGACCCGAGCCGCCTCGGCGCGGCGGCGCCCTGGATCGCGCTGCTGCTCGCGCTCGTCGTCGTCGCCAAAGTGGCCGTCGCGTGGGCTCTCGCTCGCGTCGCGAGGCTGGATGCCCGGCCGTTGCAGCTCGCGGTGGGGCTCGGTCAGATCGGGGAGTTCAGCTTCGTCCTCGCCTCGCTCGCACTGGGCGCGGGCGTCATCGACGGCGTGCTCTTCACGGCCATCATCGCCGCCGTCGCCGTGAGCATCGCGGCGAGCTCGATCGCGGTGCGGATGGTGCCGGTGCCGGCCGGCGCCGCCGTCGGGGTCGAGCCGGTCTAAGCGGCGTTGCCGGGCGCCGCGCAGCTATCCGCGCGCCTTGGCGCGTCCCGTCTGGCGCGCGCCGGCCTTGGCGGCCGACCGTGGCAGCAGGATGGCCGGGACCTCCCCCTGGCCATCGCCGACACCGGCCGGTTCGTCCTTCGGCGGCGCGACGTCGTAGCGCGAGCGGACCGTCCGGCGCGAGCCGATCCCGTCCGAGGCATACCGATCGACGCACATCAGGTCGAACGCGTGGACGCTTGGCTCCTGGTTCGAATAGCGGCCGGCGACCCACGACCGCGACCGCGTCCCGCGCTGCTGGAGCTCGCAGACGTGCCAGTCCTGGCGGTTCGTCAGGTCCCAGAACCCGATCGCATCCGACGGGTCGAACCCGGGCGCCGCGATCGTCGCGGGCTCGAACAGCCAGTCGCACACGATCCGGGTGT
>JBJMNA010000107.1:0-6779 GCA_045804485.1 Chloroflexota bacterium | reverse complement strand
CCCTTCACGATGGCCTCGTAGGTCTGGACGCGCCCGAGGACGTCGTCCGACTTCACGGTCAGAAGCTCCTGGAGGATGTTGGCCGCGCCATAGGCCTCGAGGGCCCAGACCTCCATCTCGCCGAAACGCTGGCCACCGAACTGGGCCTTGCCACCGAGCGGCTGCTGGGTGATGAGGCTGTACGGTCCGGTCGACCGCGCGTGGATCTTGTCCTCGACGAGGTGGTGGAGCTTCAGCATGTAGATGTAGCCGACGGTGATGCGCCGATCGAACGTCTCGCCGGTGCGCCCGTCGCGCAGCTCGACCTTCCCGTCGTCAGGCAGGCCTGCTTCGGTCAGCTCGCGCTTGATGTCGTCCTCGGTGGCGCCGTCAAAGACCGCCGTGGCGGCCTTCAGACCCTTGTCGTGGAGCGCCCACCCGAGGTGGGTCTCGAGGATCTGGCCGATGTTCATCCGGCTCGGCACGCCGAGCGGGTTGAGGATGATGTCGACCGGGGTGCCGTCCGGCAGGAACGGCATGTCCTCGGCCGGCAGGATCTTGGCGATGACGCCCTTGTTGCCGTGGCGGCCGGCCATCTTGTCGCCGACGCTGATCTTGCGCTTCTGGGCGACCGACACCCGGACGAGGCGGTTCACCCCCGGCTGGAGGTCGTCGTTGTTGTCGCGGCTGAACTGGCGGATATCGACGACCTTGCCGCGCTCGCCGTGGGGCAGGCGCAGCGAGCTGTCCTTCACCTCGCGGGCCTTCTCACCGAAGATCGCCCGCAGGAGGCGCTCCTCGGCGGTCAGCTCGGTCTCGCCCTTCGGCGTGATCTTGCCGACCAGGATGTCGCCCGGCCGCACCTCGGCGCCGATGTAGACGATGCCCTCCTCGTCGAGGTCCTTCAGCGACTCTTCGCCGACATTCGGGATGTCGCGGGTGATCTCTTCGGGCCCGAGCTTGGTGTCACGTGACTCCATCTCGTGCTTCTCGATGTGGATGCTGGTGAACAGGTCGTCACGCACGAGCCGATCGCTGATGACGATCGCGTCCTCGTAGTTGCCGCCCTCCCAGCTCATGAACGCGACCAGGATGTTCCGTCCGAGCGCGAGCTCACCCGCCTGGGTCGAGCTCGAGTCGGCCAGCGGCTGGCCGTCGGCGACGCGGTCGCCCACGTTGACGATCGGGCGCTGGTTGATGCACGTGCCCTGGTTGCTGCGGACGAACTTCAGGAGCTTGTACTCGTCGAGCTCGCCGGCATCGGTCTCGATCAGGATCCGCTCGGCGGTCACGCTGGTGATGAGCCCACCGCGTCGTGCCACCTGGACCTGGCCGCTGTCGCGCGCCGCACGCTCCTCCATCCCGGTCCCGACGATCGGCGATTCCGGCTCGAGGAGCGGCACGGCCTGACGCTGCATGTTCGAGCCCATCAGCGCGCGGTTGGCGTCGTCGTGCTCGAGGAACGGGATCAGCGCGGTCGCCACCGAGACGACCTGCTTGGGCGACACGTCCATGTATTCGATCTGGCCGGCGCGCGCCTCCGGGAAGGTGTCCCGGTAGCGGGACGGGATGCGCTCGGCGGTGAAGTGGCCCTCGTCGTCGAGGGGCGCGTTCGCCTGCGCGACGACGTGCTCCTCTTCCTCGTCGGCCGGCATGTAGTGGATCTCGTCGGTGACGATCGGCCGGATCGGGAAGGCATGGGCCTTCTGCTTCTTCAGCTCCGCGATCGCCGCGTCGTTGATCGGCTTGCCGGCCTTGAGGACGACATCGCCGCTCTTCGTGACGAGATCGGCGCCCGTCTCGTATTGCGTCAGGTTCGCCTCGTCGTAGCCGACGGTGCGCTTGACCTTGCGATACGGCGTCTCGATGAAGCCATAGCTGTTGATCCGGCCATAGGTCGCGAGCGAGCCGATCAGCCCGATGTTCGGGCCTTCCGGCGTCTCGATCGGGCAGATCCGGCCGTAGTGGCTGTGGTGGACGTCACGGACGTCGAAGCCGGCGCGCTCGCGCGACAGCCCGCCCGGCCCGAGCGCCGACAGGCGGCGCTTGCTGGTCAGCTCGGCCAGAGGGTTGGTCTGGTCCATGAACTGGCTCAGCTGGCTGCCACCGAAGAACTCCTTCATCGCGGCCACGACGGGCCGGATGTTGATGAGCGCGTTCGGGGTCGCCTTGTCGAGCTCCTGGATCGTCATGCGCTCGCGGACGACGCGCTCCATCCGCAGGAGTCCGATCCGGAACGCGTTCTGGATCAGCTCGCCGTTGGCACGGATCCGGCGGTTGCCGAGGTGGTCGATGTCGTCCTTCGGGTGAAGGCCGCGGTTGCATTCGATGAGGTGGCCGACGATCGCGGCGATGTCCTCGCGGGTGATCGTCCGGCCGTCGCGCGGGAGCTCGATGCCGAGACGTGCCGCGACCGGGTCCAGCTTCTTGTTGAACTTGTACCGGCCGACACGACCGAGGTCATAGCGGCGGAAGTTGAAGAAGAGGCTCTCGACGAGCTGGCGCGCGTTGTCGCCGGTGGGCGGATCGCCCGGACGAAGCTTCTTGTAGACCTCGATCAGCGCTTCGGCCTGGGTGTGGGTGAGGTCCTTGTCGAGCGTCGAGGAGATGTACGGGTGCTCGATGTCGACGTCGACCGCCGTAAAGAGCGCTGCGATCTCGTCGTTCTGCTCGTAGCCGACGGCGCGGAGCAGCGTGGTCGCGGCGATCTTGCGCTTGCGGTCGACCTTGACCCACAGCTGGTCCTTGTTGTTCGTCTCGAACTCGAGCCAGGCGCCGCGGTTCGGGATGACCTTGGCGGAGAAGAGCATCCGGCCCGAAGCCGGGTCCTCGGTCTCGCTGTAGTAGACGCCGGGAGAGCGGACGAGCTGGCTGACGACGACGCGCTCCGCGCCGTTGATCACGAACGTGCCCTGGTCGGTCATCCATGGGTAGTCGCCCATGTAGACGCGCTGGCGCTGGATCTCGCCGGTCTCCTTGATCAGGAGCTCGACGTTGACGTACAGCGGCTTGCTGAACGTCAGGTCCTTCGTGCGGCACTCCTCCTCGGAGTACTTGGGCGCACCGAACTCGTAGTCGAGGAACTGGAGCTCCATGACCTTGCCGGTGAAATCCTTGATCGGGCTGATCTCATCGAACAGTTCGCGGAGTCCCTTGTCGACGAACCAGGCGAACGAGTCGAGCTGGAGTTCGATCAGGTTCGGGATCTCGAACTTCTCGTGGCTGACGCCATCGATCTTCTTGTCGATGCGCGCGTACGAGATGCGGCCCGACGGCGTGCGGGCACGATTCGAAGACTCAGCAGACAGCATGAAGCACCACTCCTTGACGGAGGCAGAGGGGGAAAGGGGAAGCCAGGCTCACAGAAGGAGTAGGATACCGCGATTTTGGATATTGTCAAACGCCCCCCGTTCGTGGTAATGGGGCGATCCGTGGTTTCGTCTTGCTTTGCCGGCGCTCGGGCGGATGCAGCCGAAGGCGCCCAGCGAGCACGGTCGCGAGCGCAAACCTCGGGCGGATGGCTAGCAGGAGCGTCGCCTCCGCCCTCGGTGAGGGTGTGCCGGCACCCCGTTGAGGGTGCCGGCAGGTCGTTACTTGATCTCGACTTTTGCGCCCTGCTCTTCGAGGGCAGCCTTGATCTTCTCTGCTTCGTCCTTGGTGACGCCTTCCTTGACGGCCTTGGGCGTCGCGTCGACGAGGTCCTTGGCCTCCTTGAGGCCGAGGCCGGTCAGCTCGCGGACGACCTTGATGACCGGGATCTTGTTGGGCCCGATCTCGGTCAGCGTCGCGGTGAACTCGGTCTGCTCCTCGGGGGCAGCCGCTGCCTCGGTCGCGCCGCCACCGGCGGCGGGAGCAGCGGCCGCGGCCGCCGGAGCTGCGGCGGTGACGCCGTAGCGGTCCTCGAAGCGCTTGATGAACTCGGACAGCTCGAGGACGGTCATCTTGTCGATCGCTTCGAGCAGGTCGTCCTGGGTGATCGTTGCCATGGGGTGGTTCTCCTTGGGGTCGGTGTGGGGTAGGTCGGGACCCGCTCAGGCGGCGGGCGTCTCGGTGGCGGCCTTCTGGTCGGCGACCTGCTGCAGGGCGTAGCCCAGGTTGCGCAGCGGTGCGGCGAACAATCCGGCAAGGGTGCCGACCGGGGCCTGCATCCCGCCGGCCAGCTTGGCCAGCAGGACCTCGCGCGACGGCAATGCCGCGAGCCGGACGACGTCGTCGCCGTCGATCGCCCGGTCGCCGAGGACTCCGCCGGTCACCCGGACGATCCTCGCGTACGGACGGGTCGCGTCGAGGACGGCCTTGGCGGTGGCGGACTCGTCGTTGCCGAACGCGATCGCGGTCGGTCCGGTCAGGAGCGGCGCAAGCGCCGTCGCGACCGAGTCTTCCGCGGCGATCCGCATCAGGCGGTTCTTCACGACGCGATACGTCACGTCCTGCTTCCGCAGGGCGCGCCGGATCTCGGCGATCTCCTTGACCTTGAGGCCCCGGTACTCCGAGACGATCATGGTCCGGGCTTTGGCGAGTTCATCGCGCAGCTCGGCGACCGTCTCTCGCTTGGCCTCCGTGGGCATGTGCCTGCTCCTTCTCCGGCACGCGACCGGCGTGCGGCGGTGGGTCCCGGCCGATGACGGTCGGGTGCCCCTGCGACGCCCCATGGCGACCTTCTCGCGAAGATCGACCCCACTTCGCAGGAGCGCGGCCCACCGTGACGGTGGAGCGGCGCATCTGCCTCGGCGTGCTCGTCGGCGTCCCCGGTCAGCTCCGTAACGGGCTGTCCGATCCGGTCCGACGGATCAAGCTCCGACCGCGATCTGGTCGATCCCGGTCCGCGAGCGCAGGCTGTCTGCGGCGGTACGTCTGGCGTCGAACGTCCATCCGCATCGATCTCCTTCGTTGGCGCCTCCGCTCGCTCGCTCACGCACCCAGAGGTGCGCTCGCTCACGTGCTCGGTGCCGGCTCGGATCTCGACGCGCCTGACCGTTAGACGGTTATTCGATTGATGGCGCGCCTCTCGGCCGCCACCATGGTTGGTGACCGGCGGACCGCCGGCCGTGGTGTCGCGTGGGCTAGGCGACCGCGGCCGCGAGCACCGCCGGCACGTCGACCCGGATGCCCGGGCCCATCGTGTTGGCGATGGTGAGGCCCTTGATGTACTGGCCCTTGGCGCCGGTCGGCTTCGCCCGGTTGATCGCGTCGATCAGCGCCGCGAGGTTGTCGACCAGGTCGGCCGGCTCGAAGCTGCTCTTGCCCACCGGCGCATGGACGATGGCGGTCTTGTCCACGCGGAACTCGACGCGTCCCCCCTTGACCTCCTGGACCGCCCGCTCGACATCGAACGTGATCGTCCCGGCCTTGGGGTTCGGCATCAGGCCGCGGCGACCGAGGATCTTGCCGAGCCGGCCGACGAGACCCATCGAGTCTGGCGTCGCGATCGCGACGTCGAACTCGAGCCAGCCGGCTTCGATCTTCTTGACGAGGTCCTCGCCACCGACCTCGTCGGCGCCGGCGCGGAGTGCTTCCTGCGCCTTCTCGCCCTGGGCGAACACGGCCACACGGACGATCTTGCCGGTGCCGTGCGGGAGGACGACGGTGCCGCGGACCATCTGGTCCGCGTGGCGCGGGTCCACCCCGAGTCGGAGGTGCGCCTCGATCGACGCGTCGAACGCGACGAACGTCGTCTGCTTCGCGAGCTCGACCGCCTCGAGCGGTGCGTAGACGCGCTCGCGGTCGACGAGCTTCGCCGCCTCTTCGTACTTCTTGCCGTGTCTGCCCATGTGTCGGTCCTCCTGACGGTCGAGTCTCCCCGACCTCCCCCATCTCGCCGGGGTGGGCGTTCGGCGTTCAGCCGACGACGTCGATCCCCATGGATCGTGCCGTGCCTTCGATCTGGCGCATCGCTGCGTCCATGTCGTTGGCGTTGAGATCGGCCATCTTGATGCCCGCGATCTCGCGGACCTGGTCGCGGGTGACGCGGCCGACGGTCTCGCGCTTGGTCGTCGCGGCCCCGAGCTCGATGCCTGCGGCCTTGCGCAGCAGGTCCGCGGCGGGCGGCGTCTTCAGGATGAACGAGAACGAGCGGTCCTCGAAGACCGTGATCTGGGCCGGGATGATCTGGCCGGCCTTGTCGGCGGTCTTCTCGTTGTAGGACTTCGTGAACTCGACGATGTTGATGCCGTGCGGGCCGAGCGCCGTCCCGACGGGCGGGGCGGGAGTCGCCTTGCCGGCCGGCAGCTGCAGGGTGAGGACGATGCGGATCTTCTTGGCCACGGGGGTAAAGGTCCCTTCTTAGAGTTTCTCGACCTGGAGGAAGTCCAGTTCGACGGGCGTCTCGCGGCCGAAGATGCTCACCAGCACCTTGACCTTGTTGCGCTCCGGATTGACCTCGTCGACCGTGCCGATGAACTCGGCGAACGGCCCGTCGGTGACCCGGACGCTCTGGCCCTTGGTGAATGCCACGCGGTACTTCGGCGTCTCGACGCCCATGTGCCGGAGGATCTGCTTGACCTCGGTCTCGTCGAGCGGGATGGGCTCGCTACGGACGCCGGGGATGTTGGCGCCGCCGACGAAGCTCGTCACGCCCGGGGTATTGCGGACGACGAACCAGCTGTCGGGGTCGAGGATCATCTCGACGAGGACGTATCCCGGGTAGACCTTCTTCTGGACGGTGTGCCGCTGGCCCTGACGGATCTCGATCTCGTCCTCCATCGGGACGAGCACCTGGAAGATCTTGTCCTCCATGCCCATCGACTCGATGCGGTGCTCGAGGTTCGCCTTGACCTTGTTCTCGTACCCGGAGTACGTGT
>JBJMNA010000106.1:0-4375 GCA_045804485.1 Chloroflexota bacterium | reverse complement strand
TAGAACAGCCCCCCGACGAGCAGCGACCGGCCGCGAAGGTAGCCATGCCGCGCCATCGGGATGAAGATCACCGCCGACGACAGGAACGCGATCCCGGCTGACGCGAACGCGACGTACGAGTCCTGGCTCACGACCCATGTGCTCGACGCGAACACCAGAGCGACGACGGTCGGGATGGTGGACTGGAAGACCATCGCCCCCGTGATGTTGCCCATCGCGAGGGTGTCCTTGCCGCCGCGGACCCAGATGATCGAGTTGAACTTCTCGGGCAGCTCGGTGGCGATCGGCGCGATGACCAGAGCAAGCAGCGTGCTGTCGACGTTGAACTGCGTCGCGATGTGCTCGACGGCATTCACGAAGAAGATCGCCCCGAGGACGATCAGTCCGAGCGCCGCGATGACCTGGAGGTTGACGACGCGCAGTCGGGGCACGACGGGTTCCACGCGATGAGCGTTCACATCGAGCCGGTGGAAGCGGAGCGGTGCGAGATGGTCCCCGCTGATCTCGGCGTCCGACGCGAAGTGACCCTTGACGTACCAGGCGTAGATCCCGATGAGGACGACGGCCACGATCCACTTGAGCCAGACCGGTTCGAGCGGCAGGAACGCCGCGCCGATGGCCAGCGCGTAGGCGATGGCGAAGTAACGCATGTCGTGCGCGAGGACTCCGGTATCGACCTTCATCCTGTCCCCTGTCGGCCGCCGGCGCGCCTGGTAGAGGACGGCGACCCCGGTGACGAACATGGCGAGCGTGGCGAGCATGAACGGCGCGCCGAGGATCGCGCCGACGCCGACCTCGTGCGATGAGGCGCCGGACGCGAAGAGGATCGCGATGATCGGGATCATCGTCTCGGGCAGTGCGGTCCCGACCGCCGCGAGGACGGAGCCGACCGCGCCCTCGGCGAGCTCGAGCTTCCGACCGAACCATTCGATGCCGTTGGTGAAGAGCTCGGCGCCGATCAGGATGATCACGAACGCGGCGACGAGGATGAGCAAGTCCATGAGCTAGACGGTAGCAGCGATGGCCGTTCCCACGCCGATGGCGATGACGACGAGGATCGCGACCGAGATGACGACCATCGTCACGTCGCGATCGACCGCATAGACCGCGCCCGCGAGGATCACCCGGCCGATGGGCGCGGCGATGATCGCGGCCAACCCCAGCCACAGGAACGCCTCGGGCTGGAGTGCGACGAGCGACGCGACCAGCATGGACATGTCGAACGTCGGCGCCGCGGCCAGCGGCGAGATCCCGTTGGCGATCATCAGCGCGACGCCGATGACCAGCAGCCCGACGGAGATGTAGGTGAAGGTGATGAGCAGCCGGCCGCTGAGCGTGTCCGCGACCTCGGCGTGCGGTCCGCTCATCCGAACGCCCTGCTGAGCATCTGGAGTGCCAGGTAGACGAGGATGACGACGAAAAGCACACGCAGGATCCGCAGATCGACCCTGTGGCTGAGCCGCGAACCCGCGGTCGCGCCGAGGAACACGCCGATCGCCGTCGGCCCTGCGACGTACGGATCGATCCCGCCGCGGATCAGGTAGATGACCGCGCTGGCCGCCGCGGTGATACCGATCATCATGTTGCTCGTCGCCGTCGCCACACGGAACGGGACACCCATCGCGAGGTGCATCAGCGGCACCTTCACGATCCCGCCGCCGATCCCGAGAAGCGCGGAGATCACGCCAGCGCCCGTCGCGCCGACCACTCCGAGACCGAGGTTCCGGACGCGGTACCCCGGGCCGGACAGGCGCTCGAGCGTGGTGAGGTCGTCCGGGGCGGCGGGATCAAGGTCGTGCTCGGGGTGCCGGTCCGGGGCCGCCGTGTCCGTCGTGGCCTCGGGCGACGGCCGGAGCGTCGCACGCGCCATCGTCACCGCGACGTACAGGAGCAGCGCCCCGAACAGCAGTGACAGTAGCCGCTCGTCGAGCAGGAACGCGACGGACCCGCCGACCAGCGCGCCGATCGCGGTGAACAGCTCGAGGGTCATCCCGAGCCGAAGATTCGCCACGTGGCGCTCGAGATAGACGCCGGCTGCCGCGCTGCTCGTGACGATGACCGAGATCAGCGAGACCCCGACGGCCTCGCGCAATGGCATCCCGAATCCGAGCGTCAGGAGCGGGACGAGCAGGACGCCGCCACCGAGACCCAGCAGCGAGCCGAAGACGCCCGCGGCCGCACCGCCAGCGAGCATCAACAGCCCGACGATCACCTCAGGACGTCAGCCGCCGCGCCCAGGCCGGCCCGTTCGCGCGCGTGCCCGGGTGCCGGGACGTCAGGGGCGCAGGTGCTGGGGCGCGTACGGAAGGAGGGCGACGTGCCGGGCCCGCTTGAGCGCGACCGCGAGCTCACGCTGGTGACCGGCGCAGGTGCCGGTCTTGCGTCGCGGCTCGATCTTGGCGCGCTCGGACAGGTAGCGGCGGAGGCGGTTGACCTCCTTGTAGTCGATCTGTTCGGTCTTGTCGGCGCAGAAGGCGCAGACCTTGCGGCGTCGGCGATCTCGGTAGAAATCGTCGCGCTTCTTGGGTCGGACGGGAGCGGGCATGTGTGCTGGATCTCCTGGTCAGAAGGGAAGGTCGTCGAGGTCGGCGTCGTCGGACGGTCCGCGTGACGCGCCACCGCTGGCGACACCGGCAGGGGCGCCAGCGAAGGCTCCGTCATCGTCCCGGCCCTTGCGGTCGAGGCTGATGACGTTGTCGGCGGTCACGTCGAGCGAGGTGCGCTTCTGGCCGTCGTTGCCCTCGAACTCGCGGGTCTTGAACCGACCCTCGACGAAGACGCGATTGCCCTTGCGCAGGTTCTCCGCGGCGCGCTCGGCCCGATCGCCGAAGACACTGACGCGATACCAGTCCGTGCCTTCGTCGATCCAGCCGCCCTGGCCGTCGGGCTTGCTGTTGCTGACGGCAACGCTGAACTGCGTGACCGGGCGGCCGGTCGGCGTGTAGCGCATCTCGGGGTCGCGACCGAGGTTGCCGATGAGCATGATCTTGCAGAACGCCATGGTGCCGTCCTCCCGTCAGTCGATCGCGGCCGGGGCCGCTTCGCTCTCGGACTCGTCGATGAACTCGGGGCGATCCGCTTCGTCCTCTTCCTCGTCCATGCCCGACGGCAGGTCCGCGTCATCGAGCTCGTCGAGGTCGGCGCCATCGCCGCGCGTGGATTTCGCCGGGCGCTCCACTCGCGTCACGAGGTGGCGAAGGACCTCCTCGGTGATGAGCAGGGTGTGCTCGAGCTCGACGATGGACTCGGGGGGAGCCTCGAACAGGATGATGTGATACGAGCCTTCGCGGTGGCGGTCGATCGGATAGGCCAGACGGCGGCGGCCCCAGGGGGCGACCTTCACGATCTGGCCGCCGGCCGTGACGATGCCACGGGTGGTCCGGTCGATGAGGGCCTGGCTCTTGTCGTCCGCGACGTCGGGGCGGAGCACGAGCATGAGTTCGTAACGGCGCATATGCGCAGGTTCTCCTTCCAATGGGAATGCCCCGCTGCCGGGTGCCCGGCACGGAGCGGAAAGGACAGACGCGGAGTCTAGCACGAGGCGGCCGTTGTATCCTCTTGGCCGACTCTGACCTGCCCCAGCGCCATCGCCTGACTTCCAGCGGGGGAAACTGTGCCCGCAAGCACGATCCTGCTCCTCGAATCCGACGCGGAGGTCGCTGCGTCGATCGCGCGCATCCTGACCGACGCCGGCTATACCGTCACGCCGACCACGGAAACCGCGGACGCGCTCGCGCGGCTTCCCGAGCACCAGCTGGTGATCCTCGGCACGACGACGGGCCCGAAGTCACCGGTCGACGTCTGCCGCGAGATCCGAGCGGCGACGACCGTGTCGGCCCTCCCCGTCATGTGCATCAGCGCGAGCGAGGACGTCGAGGAGCGCATCGCCTTCCTGGAAGCGGGTGCCGACGATGTGGTCGGTCGATCGTTCGACGCACGCGAGCTGGAGGCACGCGTCGAGGCGTTGCTCCTCCGGTTCCAGCGGTCGCGCGACCTGGCGCCGCTCGTCACGTCGGACGGCATCACGATGCATCGGGCGAGGCGGACCATCGCCGTCTACAGCCCCAAGGGTGGCGTCGGGACCACGACGATCGCCGCGAACGTCGGCATCGCAGCGGTCGCGAAGCGGCCGGACAAGGTCGTCCTTGTTGATCTCGCCCTCCAGCTCGGCGGCATCGCGACGCTGCTCAATCTCGATCCGAAGCAGACACTCGCCGACGCCGTTCGCGACGAGCTGTCGCTCCGCGAGCCCGAGCTCCTGCGGACCTACTCGATGCGGCATGACAGCGGCCTGCACGTGATCGCGGCGCCGGCCGGCCCGGAAGCGGCCGAGGGCGTCACGCCGGCCCACGTCACGCAGCTGCTGCGGACGCTG
>JBJMNA010000105.1:0-4574 GCA_045804485.1 Chloroflexota bacterium | reverse complement strand
GACACGGTCGCGACAGACATCCCAGACGGATCAGCTCGATCCGGCCGATCCCGAGATCGCCGATCTCCTCCTGGAGCTCAGCGGCGAGCCACCGGCCGGCGACACGCGAGCGGCATTCTCGATCGACGATGTCGCTGAAGTCCCGGAATCCCGCGACGACCCTTTGACGGGTCGCGAACGCGAGCTCGGCTATCTCGAGGCGGGCGTCGACCCGACCGGGGGCGTCGTCCCGGGTGACACGGTCAGCGTCGAGTCGCTCGTGGAGGGTGAGCTGACAGAGGACGAGACGTTCGACCCGATCATCGCCGCGGAGGAAGGCGTGCCATGGGTCCCGCCGGTCGATCCGGTCGTCGTGCCCGACGAGACCGATCCGGAGGGTGTGGCTGTCGCCGCCGGGACCGGGACCACCGCGACCGACGAACCGTACGACGCAGACCATCATTCAAGCTTCCTTCCGGCTGACGACGAGGTGACCGCCCGAGTCCGCGAAGCGCTTCGGGCCGACGCGATGACGACGGCCTACGCCGACGACCTCGGCATCGACACCGAGGCAGACGTCGTGACGGTGCGCGGGACGGTCGACGATATCGAGGACCTCGACGCTGTGCTCGCAGTGGCGGCGGCCGTTGACGGCGTCACCGAGGTGGTCGACGAGATGGAGGTCGCCGATCTCTGACACGGAACGACCGCCCGCGAGCGTGACGGGCTGGTTCAGGGTTGCGTCGGCAAGTATCCTGAGTGCTCGCACGCGCGCCGAAATTCGAGCGCGCTCGACATTTGGAGGGCGAAACCACACATGCAACGACCTATCGGGGTCACGATGCTCGCGCTCGGAGCCGGCCTCGCCGCGCTCTTCGAGATCTGGCGGGCCCTGGTCTTTGTTGGCATCGCCAACTTCACGTTCGTCGGCAAGCCCGTCTCCTTCGACACGCCGCAATGGGGTCAGGCCTTCTGGGCCATCCTGATCGCGGCGATCTGGATCTGGGTCGCCGAGGGCTTCTGGAACGTTCGCGCATACGCGTGGTCGTTCGGGATCTTCATCAGCCTGTTCACGGTCATCTTCGGCTTCTTCGCGCTCCTCGGGAACGCGGGGACGATGGAGTCCGAGACCGTCGGCTGGCTGCTCGCGATCGCGATCTTCTTCTACCTCAACTACCCGGGCGTCCGCGACCAGTTCGTGGCCAAGGAGATGTCGCTCCTGACGCCCGAGCAGCGGCTCGCGATGGAGAAGATGCAGGCCGCCCAGGCCGAGATGGCGCGGGCCAGCGGCGCCGCGCAGCCCGGCGTCAGCGCTCCGCCTCCGGCGGCTCCTCCGGCTCCGCCGGCAAGCTAGCTCGTCGCACTGGACGAGCCCGATCCGCTTCGGCGGGTCGGGCTCGTTCGTTGTCCGGGTCAGCCGATGATCGGGGCGATCCGGTCTTTGGCTTCCTCGAGCGGGAGCGCGTCTGAGGCGTCCAGCCACGCGATGTCGGGTTCGGATCGGAACCACGTCCGCTGTCGTTTCGCGAACGCGATATTGCGGCGGACGTCGAGCGCGATCGCGTCGTCGAGCGAAAGCTCGCGGTCGATGACCGCCCACGCCTCGCGATAGCCGATCGCGGAGAACGGCCGAAGAGCCGGGTCGAACCGGTCGCGGAGCGTCTGCGCCTCATCGAGGAGCCCAGAGTCGAATTGCGCCTGCGCGCGTGCCGCGATGCGCTCGTTGTGGACGCCGGTCGCGACGGTCAGACCGAGCCAGGCGACTGCCCCGGGGTAACCGCGCGCCGGCGGCCGGGGGCCGTCGCCGGCGAGCGTCGAGATCTCCAGGGCCCGGACGACACGCCGCGGATTGGCGAGATCGACCGTCGCCGCGAGGCGTGGGGCGGTGACGGCAAGGCGTTCCGCGAGCGGCGCGAGCCCGCCCGCGGTCAGCTCGTCTTCCAGGCCCGCCCGGACGACCGGGTCGCTCGGGAGAGCCTCGGTGTCGAGGCCGCGGGCGACCGCACGCAGGTAGAGGCCCGTGCCGCCGGCGAGGATCGCGACGCCGTCGTCGGCCGCGAGCGCGCGCAGGACCGTCCGGGCGTGATCAGCGAAGTCCGCGACGCTGAAGGCCTGGTCGGGGTCCACCAGGTCGAGGCCGTGATGCGGAACGCGGGCACGGTCTTCCGGACTCGCCTTCGCGGTTCCGATGTCGAGACCACGGAAGACCTGGCGCGAATCGGCCGAGATGACGGCCACAGAACGTCCGCCCGCCGCGACCTCCTCCCCGAGCCGGATCGCGAGCTCCGTCTTGCCGGTGGCCGTCGCGCCGGCGACGACGATGAGGGGCGGGGCAGCGGTCACGCGCCGACGAGCGCGCCCCGGAGCGCATACGGGCCGGCGTGGTCAACGCGGACGAGGACCTCGCGACCGACGAGCCCCTCGTCACCCACGAGGTGAACGAGCTTGTTACCGCGGGTCCGGCCCGAGACGCGGGTGCCTCCCGCCGGGGTCGCGTCGTCGTGGTCGTGACCGCGCGGCGGGGTGACGGTGTCGACGAGGACGGCCACCTCGCGTCCGAGCCACGCCTCGTTGCGTTGCAGCCCGATCGCCTCCTGCCGCGCGAGGAGCTCGTTGAGTCGACGCCGCTTCACATCGGGCGGGACATCGTCCTCGAGGTGCGTCGCGGGCGTGCCCGGCCTCGGCGAGTACGCCGCCGCGAAGACCTGGTCGTAGCGGACGGTCTCGAGCAACGCGAGCGTCTCCTCGAACTGCGCCTCGGTCTCGCCGCAGAACCCGACGATGACATCGGTCGAGACGGTGATGTCGGGGACGGCCTCGCGGATCCGTCCGAGGCGCTCCCGGTAGTGCTCGATCGTGTACTGGCGACCCATCCGCCGCAGAACGGCATCTGAGCCGGATTGGACCGGGAGGTGGAGGTGCTCGCAGACGCTGTCGCAGTCGGCCAGCGCCGCGATGAGACGGTCCGACAGGTCCCATGGGTGCGAGGTGACGAACCGCAGCCGTCCGATGGCCGGGCGGCCGTCCGCCGTCCGGAGCGCGTCGATCGCCCGGATCAGCTCGGCAAGGTCCGGCCGACCGACGAGGTCCAGCTGGCGGCCGGCGCGACGGGCCTCGCCGACCGCCGCGAAACGCGGCTCGGGCGCCAGATCGTGACCGTACGAGTTGACGTTCTGGCCGAGAAGCGTGACCTCGCGATACCCGGCCGTCGCAAGTGTCCGCGCCTCGTCGAGGATCTCGTCGAACGGCCGACTGCGCTCAGGGCCGCGGCTGAAAGGCACGATGCAGTAGGTGCACGTCTTGTCACAGCCGTAGATGATCGGCAGCCAGGCGGCGATCGACGAGCCGCGCGCCACGGTCCCCTCGCCGACCGCGCGGGCACGCGTCGCGGACAGTCCATCCGCGACGCCGACGACGGCTCGTCCGACCGTCGTCGTCGCACCGACCGCACCTACCGACGCGATCGGCGCCTGTGCCGACGCGAGCCCCAGACGATCGACAAGCTCTGGCTCCTCATCCGGCCGGAGGAAGAGGTCCACGGCCGGATAGCGGCGGCGCAGCCCCGCGCGATCCGGTTCGCGGACGGAACAGCCGGTCAGCACGACCCGCATCGACGGATCGGCCGCCTTGAGCCGGTTGAGCTGGCCCATCCGACCGATGACCTTCTGTTCGGCCCCCTCCCGGATCGCACAGGTGTTGATGACGACCAGGTTGGCGGTCTCGATCGACGCCGCCTCCTCGCAACCCGCGGCCAGCAGGCGCCCGGCCATCTCCTCCGAGTCGCTCCGGTTCATCTGGCAGCCGAGCGTCCAGACGTGGAATCGCGGCAGGGTTCGGGACTCGGGCAGGTACTCGGCGAGCCGGGTGTCGGCCGGTGCTTCCGGCCGCCTCGTTCGACCGGCAGCAGGCGCGACGAACTCGAGCATGGGCAGGTCGCGCGTTCGAGTCGGCGTGGAGGTTCGGTCGGTCATGGTCGTGCGGGCGAGCCTACGACGCCCATCCCCGCCACGCCAGCGGCGGCAAGTCCGGCCGCGACCTCGGGCGGCACCCACAAGCCGGCGTGCGCCTCGGCGTACGTGCCCGTGTCCCCGTGATAGTCGCTCCCGCCGGTCGGGACCAGACCCAGCGCGGCCGCGACCTCACCGACGGCGAAGACCGTCGCCGAATCGAACGAGCGGTAATAGACCTCGAGACCACGGAGGCCGGCCTCGGCCATCTCGCGCACGACCTCGACCCGTGTCGGTGCCTCGCTGAAATGGGCGAGGACGGGAAGGCCGCCCGCCTCGCGGATGGCGGCGATCGCCTCTACCGGGCCGAGGCCCGTCCGCGGGACGTACGCCGGCTTCCCCCAGGCCAGCAGCCGCGCGAATGCATCGTCGACGCTCGTCGCGTGCCCGGCCTCCATGAGCGCTCGGGCGATGGTCGGCCGGCCGAGCGCGTCGTCGTTCGACCCCGCCAGGCGTTCGACCTGCGCGTCGATCGAGAGCCCGAGCGCGCGGAGCGTCGCCACGGTCGTCTCGAATCGCTCCCGACGACGGTCGCGCTGGCCGGCCAGCGTCGCCTCGAACACGGCATCGTCCGCGTCCATCCCGAAG
>JBJMNA010000104.1:0-6283 GCA_045804485.1 Chloroflexota bacterium | reverse complement strand
GTCGAGACACACGTCGCCGATGAGATCGCCCTCCTCGACACGCTCGGGTGGGACCGCGCCTGGCTGATCGGGCATTCGTGGGGCGGCCACCTCGCGATGCACATCGCCGTCGCGCACCCCGAGCGCGTCACCGGGCTCATCGTGATCGAGACGCTCGGCGCGCTCCCCGACGGCGGGAGTAACGAGCTCGTCTCGAACCTCGTGGCACGGCTGACGCCCGAGGAGCGCACGTCGCTCGACGAGCTGGTCGAGAGACAGACTGCCGGCGACGACGACCCGGCCCTGATGGCGAAGATCCTGATGACGCTGTGGCCCTCGTATTCGTATATCCACGGAAACGTCCTGCCACCGAACTCGCTGCGTCTCGAGATCCCGCTCGACGGCGAGCCGACCACGATGGATTCGGTCGCGGCGCATTTCGCTGCCGGGACGTTGGAACGCGGGCTTCCCGCGCTCGACCTGCCGGTCCTGCTGATCCACGGGGAGGGCGATGCCATGCCGGTGACATCGACCACCGACACGGCGGCCCTCATCCCGGGCGCGCGGGTCGAGATCGTCCCGGAGGCCGGCCACTTCCCGTGGCTCGAACGGCGCGGCTATTTCCGCACGATCGTCGAGTCGTTCCTCGCCGAGCACCCGGCGCCGGTCATCCCCGACACAAGCGTCCCGGCTACTCCGGACTGACGTTCAGCCACGCTCCTTCGCGGCGATGCGCCGCCGTTCGAGGCCGTCGAGGATGAGATCGAGCCCGAACGCGAACTCGTAGTCGTCGTCGCAGCCGCCGATCCCGCCCTCGTGGCTTGCCGCCGTGGCGATGGCCGCGATGTTCGGGTAGGCGGCCGCAAGCTGCGACGCGAACGCCGCGGCAGCCTCGGGGTCCCCGGCGCCCGAATCGTAAAGGTCCTGGTTGAACCCGAAGACTCGGCTGCCGAGAACGTGCATCGCGTGATGGGTCAGGTCGACGGTGAAGCCGGCGTCGCGGATGATGCCCGTGGCGGCCTCCATGTACTCGAGCGTCGCGAGCCCGGGCGCGCTGCGCGTTTCGATGACGCGTGCTGCCCACGGATGACGGAGCATCACCGCGCGGGCGTCAAGGATCTGGCGTCGGAGCGTCGTCTGCCACTCGGCTCCGCTCGTGTCGATCGGGATCTCCGCGACGACGGCATCGACCATCCCGTCGAGCAGGTCGTCCTTGCCGCGGATGTGCGTATAGAGCGACATCGCCTCCACGCCGAGCCCCTGGCCGAGCCGTCGCATGCTGACGGCGTCGATGCCTTCCCGATCCGCGAGGTCCACCGCGGCCTCCAGCACCCGCGCCCGGGTCAGCGGAGCGCGCCGATCTTCGGTCCGGCTTTCCGGCGCCACAGTCATCGAACGAATCCTCTTGACTTCCTTACGCTGTATGGCTAGTGTGCCTTACAACGTACGGACAACCGAAGGCTATCACGCGAAAAGGAGATCGAGATGACCGACCCGGCTACGGCTACCGAGGAATCATCCCCGTTCATGCCCCCGCGTTGGTTCGTCCGCGCGGCTTGGATCGCACATCGTGCCTTCTTCCGTGGGACGGGCGGACGACGGGGCCTCTGGCCGCCGAGGCCGGGCAAGTGGGGGACCATGCGCCTCGTCACGACGGGTCGCAAGACCGGCAAGGGACGCGAAGCGATCGTCGCTTACTTCGAGGACGGCCCGAACATCGTCACGATGGCCATGAATGGCTGGGGCGAGGGCGAACCCGCGTGGTGGCTGAACCTCCTCGACCAACCCGACGCCGAGATCGCGCTGAAAGGCGAGGCCGGGACCCGCCATGTCCGCGGCCGGGCTGCGATCGACGCAGAGCGCGAGCGCTTGTGGGACATCTGGCGCAGCTACACCCCACACCTCGACGCCTACGCGACGCTGCGCTCGACGGAGTCGGCAGTGGTCGTCCTGGAGCCGCGTTCCGAGTGACTCGTCGGCGATGGGGCGACCCGGCGTGCCGCGGCGCCATGGTCTCGGGTCTTCGTTTGACAGGCCGTCGGCCCTTGGATATAAGGAGCGATCAGGACGCAGGCGCGTTTCCGGCTAGAGGGGTCCCGTCCATGGCGGTTTCGCGTCGCTCCGTTCGTCGTCGACCTGCGTGGCGGCCGGCCCTTGCGGGTCTGGCGCTTGCCTCTTCCCTCGTGATCGGCGTGCAGCCGTCGCTGGCCAAGGGCCCATCGTCGGTCGGTCCCGTGGAGGTGTCGGGTGCCGTGCATTCGGACGTCTCGGCGCCGGCGCGGGACCTCGTCGGTGCGGCACCGGCCGGGCCGGACGAGAAGGAGCACAAGGAGAAGCCGCTCCGCCCGCTCCCGAACCACGGGAACGCTCTGAATCAGCCGGACGGGGCCCTCCAGGGCACGGCGTCGGCATCCGGTCCGGCGGCGGCGGGCCTCGGGTTCGCGGGTGTCGGCCAGGGCGACTACGGGTTCAGCGACCTCTACGCGCCGCCCGATACCAACGGGGCCGTGGGTGCGACCCAGTACGTCCAGTGGGTCAACACCGAGTTCGCAGTGTTCGACAAGGCGACGGGGGCGATCGCGGCCGGCTTCCCGAAGCTCGGCAACTCGCTCTGGGCCGGCTTCGGTGGCGGCTGCCAGGCGAACAACGACGGTGACGCCATCGTCCAGTACGACAAGGTCGCGAACCGCTGGGTCCTGACCCAGTTCTCCGTGTCGACGACGCCGTACCTGCAATGCGTGGCCGTGTCGACGACGCCGGACGCGACAGGGACCTACAACCGATACGCGTTCAGCTACGGCACGACGCAGTTCAATGACTACCCGAAGGTCGGCGTCTGGCCCGACGGCTACTACGTCAGCTACAACATCTTCAACAACGGCAACACCTTCGCCGGCAGCAAGGTGTGTGCACTCGATCGTGCGAAGCTCCTCGCGGGCGACACGTCGGCGACACAGCAGTGCTTCCAGCTCAGCACCGCGTACGGCGGCCTCCTCCCGTCCGACCTGGATGGCACGAATCCGCCGCCGGCCGGCGCACCGAATCCGTTCCTCAACTTCGGCACGAACGCGCTGAACCTCTGGAAGTTCCACGTTGACTGGTCGAACTCGGCCAACACGACCTTCACGGGCCCGACGTCGATAGCGGTGGCTCCGTTCAGCGCCGCATGCAGCGGCGGCGGGACCTGCATCCCGCAGCCCGGCGTGACGCAGAAGCTGGACTCACTCGCGGACCGGCTGATGTACCGCCTCGCGTACCGGAACTTCGGCGACCACGACGCGCTCGTCGTCAACCACGCCGTCACCGCCGGCACCTCGGTCGGGGTGCGCTGGTACGAGCTCCGCAACCCGACGGGCGCCGCGAGCGTGTTCCAGCAGGGGACCTATGCCCCAGATGCCACGTATCGCTGGATGGGCAGCATCGCGATGGACGGCGCGGGCGACATCGCGCTCGGCTACAGCCTGTCGAGCTCGTCGATCTCCCCGTCGATCGCCTACGCAGGTCGTGCCCCCGGCGATGCCGCCGGCACGCTCTCGGCCGAGACGGTCCTCAAGGCCGGCGTCGGGTCCCAGTCGTGCCCGCGGTTCGTCTGCTCCTCGCTGTCCCGGTGGGGCGATTACACCGCGATGACCGTCGACCCCGTCGACGACTGCACGTTCTGGTACACGAACGAGTACGAGAAGACGACGGGGGCCTTCAACTGGAGCACCTGGATCAGCTCGTTCAAGTTCCCGGGGTGCGGGACGACGGTCGCGCCGGTCCTCACGTCGATCCAGGTGTCGCCGTCCACCGCCTCGGTCCAAACGGGACAGACGCGTCAGTTCACGGCGACCGCGTACGACCAGTTCAGCCAGCCGCTCAGCCCGCAACCGTCTCTGACATGGGACGCCAGCGGCGGCGGAACGATCAGCCAGACCGGGCTCTTCACGGCGGGCTCGACCGCGGGAGGGCCGTTCACCGTCACCGCCTCGAGCGGCAGCGTCAATGGCACGGCCAGCGTGACCGTGACGCCCCCGCCTGCACCCGATTTCTCGCTGTCGGCCAGCCCGGGTTCGCGCTCGATCCGGCAGGGCACCTCGACGACCTATACGGTGACCGTCGTGCCGGTGAACGGGTTCGCCGGTTCGGTGGCGCTCACCGCGAGCGGCCTGCCGGTTGGCGCGAGCGCCTCGTTCGGGCCCACCGCGACGACGACGACTTCGACGATGACCGTGACGACCTCCAGCGCCAGCCGAGGAACGTCCACGATCACCATCACCGGGACGAGCGGAAGTCTCACGCACACCACGACCGTCAAGCTGACGATCACCAAACACTGATCCGAACGTCACTCGCGGCGGCGGTCGACCAGGCCTGACTCGTAGGCGAAGATCACGGCAGCAACGCGGTCGCGCAGCCCGAGCTTGGCCAGGATGCTGCCGATGTGCGTCTTCACCGTTGCCTCGCCGAGGAACAGATCGTCGGCGATCTCGCCGTTCGATCGTCCCGCCGCGACCAGCCCGAGAACCTCCCGCTCGCGCGGGCTCAGGCGGTCGAGTCGTCGGGCGGGCTCCTTGCTGGGCGTGCGTCGGACGAAGTGCTCGATGATCCGCTGCGTGACCTCCGGCGCTAGGAGCGAGTCCCCGCCGGCGACGATCTTGACCGCGCGGATCAGGTCGTCGGCCGGTGCGTTCTTGAGGAGGAAGCCGCTGGCACCCGCTCGCAGCGCGGCGAAGACGTACTCGTCGAGGTCGAAGGTCGTGAGGATGACGACACGCGGTCCCGCCTGACCAGGGCGACCGTCCGCGGCGAGAAGCCGTTCCGTCGCGGTCAGGCCGTCCATCTCGGGCATCTGGACGTCCATGAGCACGACATCCGGCCGAGCGGACGCGACCACCTCGATCGCCTCGCGGCCCGTCGAGGCCTCGCCGACGACGACGAGACCCGGCTCGGACTCGAGGATCAACCGAAGACCAGACCGCACCATGGCCTGATCGTCGACGACGACGATCCGGATGGCATCGCCGGCGTTCACGACGCTGCTTCCATCGGCCAGCGGAGACGGGCGTCGACCAGCCACTCCCCCTCGCCCGCCGGGCCTGCGGTCAGCTCGCCGTCGAAGAGCGCGGCTCGCTCCCGCATCCCGCGCAACCCCAAACCTGGCGTGCCCGCCGGGGCCGAGGCATCACGGACGGCATTGCGGATCCGGAGCCGAAGCTCCCCGTCCGCCTGCTCGATGTCGACCGTCGCACGACCCGATGCTCCGTGGCGGACTGCGTTCGTGAGGCCCTCCTGCACGATCCGATACGCCGCGTGATCGACCGCCCGAGGAACTGCCGGTCGAATGCCCGCTGCAGGGAGTTGGCGGACCGCGACGTCGACACCGCCGGCGCGCGCCTCCGCGACGAGCCGGCCGACCTCGCCGAGACCGGGCGCGACCGCCGCGGATACGGCGATGTCTGCCGGACCGCCCTCGCGTAGGGCGACGAGCATCCGCCTCAGATCCGCCACCGCGGCACGGGACGCGATCTCGATCTGTTCGAGTGCGCTCGCCGCTGCCTCGGGATCGGTCGACAGGATCCGACGCGCCGCCGCGGCCTGGATGCCGACCACCGCCACATGCCCCGCGACAGCGTCATGGAGCTCCCGCGCCAGATCGACCCGCTGCTCGAGCCGTCGCCGCTCGCGGAGTTCCTCGTCCTGGCGCCTCCGTCGATACCTCCAGCTCGAGAAGACCGCGAGCGGGATACCGAAGATCAGCCCCTTCGCAACGCCGGCATCGGTCAGTCCCGCCTGCGTCAGAGAAACGACGAGAACCAAGGCGCCCACCGCCACCCCGAGGCCGAGCTCGGCCAGATCGGGATGGCGGTGGGCGACGGCCCGGAGGTCCGCGAGAACGGCCACCGGTGCAGCCTACTCGGCCACGATGCTGGCTGAGTGGACGCCGGGTCCGTCGTCGCGACCGCCAACCTTGCGGCGGAATGTCGGGCCGACGGCCAACCGCCGACGGAGCGAGACGACGAGGATCGCCAGCCAGACGGCGCCGGTCGCGAGCCGCAGCCCGGCAAAGGCGAAGGCGACGAGCCCGAGATCGATCTGGACGAGCGTCGTCCACGGCGCGCCGAGCAGACCGGGCATCCCGAGGAGGATCTCGGTCGGAACGATCACGCTCAACCACACGGTGACCGCGATACCGAGGGAACGCTTGCCGAACAGCGTCGGCGAACTGACCGATCCCGCACGGGTCCGACGGACGAGCGCGACGAGACGCCAGGCGATGAACCCGAGGAGCAGGATCGAGATCGCGTCGAACACCGGGTACATG
>JBJMNA010000103.1:0-5985 GCA_045804485.1 Chloroflexota bacterium | reverse complement strand
GATCGATGCGACGCGGAGCGCCCAGGTCCCGTCGGAGGCGGAACGGGCCTACTGGGATCGAGAAGCGGCGTTCCTGGGCAGCGCGGCGGCCGGTGAGGACCAGGTCCTGCCAGCAGACACGACTCCGATCAGGCGACAGAGCCTGATCGCCATCACGATCCTGATCGGAGCGGTGGCGCTGGGCGCGATCGTCGGAAACCGCATCGACGAGTCGGACGCCGCCGCGGCCGTGATCTTCGCCATCATCGGCCTGCTCGCCGGATGCTTCATCGTCTGGCGATGGCTCGGTCTCTCTGAAGAGCGACCGACGGCCTGACCCTCAGCCGTTGAAGACGCGCTGGACTTCCTTCAGCCCGGCGGCGAGAGCGTCGATGTCCTCGCGCGTCGAGTAGACGTTGAACGAGGCGCGGGCCGTGGCCGCGAGGTCCAAACGCTCGTGGAGCGGCATCGTGCAGTGGTGCCCGGCACGGACCGCGATGCCGTAGCGGTCCAACACCTGCGCGACGTCGTGCGGATGGATGCCCGGCAGATTGAACGGGACGACGCCGCCGCGGAGCTCCGGGTCCATCGGACCGTACAGCTCGATATCGGGGACCTCGCGCGGCAGCGTCTCGAGCGCGTACGCCACGAGGTCGAGCTCGTGCGCGCGGACGGCGTCCATGCCGAGCGCCTTGAGATATTCCGCCGCGACGCCGAGCCCGATCGCGTCGCCGACGGCCGGCGTGCCGGCCTCGAACTTCCACGGGATGTCATTGAAGTCGCTCCGCCGGAGGTGGACCTCGCGGATCATCTCCCCGCCGGACAGGAACGGCGGCATCGCCTCCAGCAGCTCCCGTCGCGCCCAGAGCGCGCCCGAGCCCATCGGCGCGAGCATCTTGTGCCCCGAGAATGCATAGAAGTCGGCGCCGAGCGCCTGGACATCGACCGGGACGTGCGGCACCGCCTGTGCGCCATCGACCAGCACGAGCGCTCCCGCGGCGTGCGCCATCTCGATCATCTCGGCGACCGGATTGATCGTGCCGAGCGTGTTCGAGACGTGGGTGAACGCGACGAGCTTCGGCTTCAGCCGGAGAAGCACCTCGAGGACGTCGAGGCGGAGGATCCCGTCGTCGGTGATCGGGATGAACTCGAGGTCCCCGTCCTTCTCCTGGACGAGCAACTGCCATGGAACGAGGTTGGCGTGGTGCTCCATCTCGGTCAGTACGATCGCGTCGCCGCGATTGATGTTCCGCCGGCCCCACGAGTACGCGACGAGGTTGATCGCCTCGGTCGCGTTGCGGGTGAAGATGACCTCGTGGCTGTCGGGGGCGTTGATGAACCGGGCTACGCGCGCTCGCGCCTTCTCGTACTCGGTCGTCGCCTTCTCGCCGATCGTGTAGATGCCGCGGTGGACGTTGGCGTTGTACTCGCGGTAGTAGTCGCCGACGGCGTCGATGACGACCCGCGGCTTCTGGCTCGACGAAGCGGAGTCCAGGTAGACGAGCGGGTGGCCGTTGATCTCCTGCTCGAGGATCGGAAAATCGCGGCGGACGGCGTACGGGTCCAGGGTCGCGACCGGATCTGAGGTGAGCGTCACGGCGTCGGCGCCCGGCTAGCGGGCGGCCTCCACGGGCTCGAGCTCGGCGCCTGCGGGTGCCTGCGGGACGAGCAGCGCCTCGTCGGGGAGCTCGGTCTCGTAGCCATTCTCTCGGAGGACCGGGCCGTACCCCTCGTCCTCGAGTCGGAGTGCGAGCTCCTTGCCGCCCGACGTGATGATCTTGCCCTGCGCAAGGACGTGGACGACGTCCGGGGTGATGTAGTTGAGCAGCCGCTGGTAGTGGGTGATGAGGAGCACGCCGAGGTTCGGGTTGAGCATCGCGTTGACACCCTCGGCGACGATCCGGAGCGCGTCGATGTCGAGCCCGGAGTCGGTCTCGTCCAGGATCGCCATCTCCGGCTCGAGGACCGCCATCTGGAGCATCTCGAGGCGCTTCTTCTCGCCGCCCGAGAAGCCCTCGTTGACGTAGCGGCTCGCGAACCCTTCGTCCATGCGCAGCAAGGCCATCTTTTCGCGCATCTTGTTGCGGAAGTCGCGCATCGAGACCCCGCCCTTGACGGCGTCGGTCGGATCGATGTCGGGGTTCTTGTCGATGCCCTGGAGCTTGGCGTTGAGCGCAGAGCGGATGAACGACGCGACCGAGAGCCCCGGGATGGCCGTCGGGTACTGGAAGGCGAGGAAGAGGCCCAGACGAGCCCGCTTGTCGGGCGAGAGGGCGAGGATGTCCCGACCCTTCCAGATGACCTGCCCACCCTTGACGATGTAGGCCGGGTGGCCCATCAGCGCGTAGGCGAGGGTCGTCTTGCCGGAGCCGTTGGGGCCCATGATCGCGTGGACCTCGCCCTTGCCGACCGTCAGATCGATCCCCTGGAGGATCTCGTGGTCGGGCGAGGCGACGGGCGCGACGCGCAGGCCGCGGATGACGAGGTGCTGGTCGGGGGAGGTGTCGGTGGTCTGGTCGGTCACGGCTGCGTCGGGGCTCCCTGGAGGGCGGTCGGCTGGACGGGTTCGGGCATCGCGATGCGCGGCGGGACGAGGTCGGCGAGGGTCATGGAGTCGAGTGCGCCGGCGACCGCGTCGCGGACGCGGACCCACAGGATGTTGACCGTGCAGCGCGACGAGCGATCGCAGAGGTTCGCGTGCTCCGGGTCGTCGCTCGCGCACAGCATCGGGGCGATCGGCCCTTCGAGCGCTCGGAGGACATCCGCCATCGACATCGTTTCCGGTGGCCGGGCGAGCTCGTAGCCGCCGTGCGCGCCACGCGTGCTCGTGACGAGGCCGGCCTCACGCAGGCTGACGACGAGCTGTTCGAGATACGCGCGGGGAAGGTCTTCCTCGGCGGCGATCTCGGCCAGTGACGCGGGCCCCGTCCCGAAGTGGCGCCCGAGCTGGACCATCAGCCGGACGCCATATTCGCCCTTCGTCGAGAAGGCGATGGCGCCGGTGCCGTGGTAGACGGGTCGGGTCGGGAGGGGGACGGTGGCGGTCAGTGTCGTGGCCTCGATATCCGAGTGATTTCGTCGGATATGAGTCTACGCGGCAGCGCCTCGGAGCGTCAATCGGGTCGCGGGGTAGTAGAGAGAGCGGTCCGAAGTTGCCGCTGCGCTACCGTGTGTTCCTGTTAGCGCGAGGCCTCATAGGCGCCTCATTAGTCGACGAAATGAGTGGCTTGAGTCAGGGAGCGCACGACTGGTGTGGGACGGGCCCCCCGGGCGATCCGGCGGCGAGTTCGGCAACCTCCGTGCCGCGGATCAAGAGCATGCGCGGACCGCTGCGGCCGTCTTCGGTCCATTTCCCAAGGGAACGCCCATCCGACGTGACCAATTCCACATCCCAAGGTAGGCTGCGGCCGGGCCCAGGCGTAAGCACGGGGGCTGGAGCGTTTGACCCCAGCTGGCAGACCGAATGCGCCGCTGCAGACCCATCTATTAGAACGTCGACTGGCGGGCCATCGATATTCGCGATCTGAAGGCTGAAGTCGGCCGCAGCGGGCGTGGCACATGCTGATGTCACGGCGACCAGACAGATCAGGAGCGCCGCAAGGCCCGGCCGAGACCGTACGCCCACCCTGCTTTCGCGTTGGTGAGACTGGTGTTTCGCAACGTGACCCGTCGCCTGTACCACGGTCAGGACACGACGCGCGACGATTGCCGCAATCAACGGGGCGTATCCCTTAATTCTGTCGGGCCGGACGACAGCGAAGTTGTCCGCGTCGGGCAGCCCTGTACGCCCCGGCGCTGTCGATGCGAACGTACACGTCCTCGGACAACTAGCGCGCCTCGTGGTCAAGCGAGATGTCCGCCGGAAGAAGCGAGCACCCAATTCGATGGGTGCGGCCGGTAGCATCGAATTCCAGGTTGGCGAGCGCATTACGGGTGAAGGATCTGTTGCTCCTAACGTAAAGCGTTCTCATTTGGGATCTCGATCGCGGGCGCTCCGGACGGCAACTTCGGCACGCTCTATCTACTACCCCGTCAATCGGGTCGCGGGTCGTGGCGCTGCGGATGTTCACCACCAAGGTCTGGAGGCCGGCAGTAGGCCCCGTCAAATGTCGATACCCGCTTCGGCCGGTCTTCCACCCGTCGGTGGAGTGGCGATCCAGACCGGCGAGGGATGGAGCGGCCGCCTGCCCACGAGACCCTTCTGGCAACCCAGGCGCCCAGCCGGGGCCCACCAAGGAATCACCAAAATGCCTCGCTCGATTTCCCTCGGATCGTTTCGAAAGAGCCTCAAGGACCGGCGGACGCTCGTCCGCGTCGTCGGCCTGCCCATCGCGGCAGCCATCTTCGCCATCAATGTCATCGGAGGACCGTCGCATGGCACGGTGCCACGCGCGCCCGCCACCGACCAGGAGATCGTCGCGTTCGTCGCCGATCAGATCCGCGACACAGGGATCCCGGGCGGCGCAGTCGCGATCGTCCGCGACGGCCGGGTGTCCACCACCCAGGGGTTCGGAACGGCGGATTCGACCGGTCGGCCGGTCACCTCGACGACGCCGTTCACCATCGGCTCGCTGTCGAAGTCGATCACCGCGACGGCCGTGATGCAGCTCGTCGAACGCGGGTCCGTCTCGCTCGACACGCCGGTCCAGCGCTACCTTCCGGAATTCCAGCTCGCCGACGACCGCGCAGCCTCCGCGATCACGGTCCGGCAGCTCCTTATCCAGACAAGTGGTCTGCCGCCGGCCGCGGGGCAGCGTCCACTGACGCAGGCACGGACCGACCTCGCGAACCAGGTCGCGGCTCTGCACGATGTCTCTCCGACGACGACGCCCGGCTCGACCTACGCCTACTCCAACGCGAACTACATCGTCCTCGGCCGGCTGATCGAGCGGGTCTCGGGCGAGCCCTTCGGAACGTACGTCGACGAGCACGTCTTCGCGCCGCTCGGGATGACGCACGCCCATTCGGCGATCGCGGCGGCCCAGGCCGACGGCCTCAGCCAGGCCCACCGCCTGTGGTTCGGCCTCTCCCGCGAGGTCGACCCGCTGTTCCGGGCCGATCTTGAGCCGGCTGGATTCCTGATGGCGAGCGCGACCGACCTCGGCCGGTTCGTCGCCGCGGAAGTCGACGGCGGGGCGCTCGACGGAACACGGGTTCTGTCAGCCGCCTCCGTCGCCGAGATGGAGCAGGGCGCCGCAGACACGAATGCTGGCGACGGCAGCCGATACGGCTTCGGCTGGGTGGACAGCCAGATCGGCGGGATCCGGATGGTCGGCCACGTCGGCAGCACGACCGACATGGCGAGCGCGGCGTTCTTCTCGCCGGAGCAAAAGACCGGGGTCGTGATCCTGCTCAACGGCCAGAGCACCCTCTACGAGCTCGCTCACAAGCCCGATCTCATCGGGATCGCCGCGTTCGAGCTCCTCGAGGGTCGCGAGCCGGACGGGACGATCGCCTTCATGTACCCGGTGTTCGACGCGATCTCGATCCTGCTCCTCGGGTTCATCGCCTGGCGTCTCGTCGCGCTCGTCCGTCGGACCCGTGCGGGATCGGTCAGTTCGCCGACGCTGTTCGGCAAGCGTTCCCTGGGTATCGCGGTCACCGTGTGGTTGAGCGTGATCGTTCCGACCGAGATCCTCCTCGGGATGCCCGGTCTGCTGGGCGCGCCGTGGACGACGCTCGTCCAGGTCGATCTCGGGCTCGTCGCCTTCGCCTTTGCCGGGCTGCGGCTCGCGACCGGCGCCGTCTGGCTGGCGATCCTCGTCGTCTCGCTCCGTCGGCGGTTGGCCGTCGGCCCGACATTCCGCCACAAGGTTGGCGGTCGCGACGACCGACCCGGGGTCCACTCAGCCAGCATCGTGGCCGAGTAGGCTGCATCGGTGGCCGTTCTCGCGGACCTCCGGGCCGTCGCCCACCGCCATCCCGATCTGGCCGAGCTCGGCCTCGGGGTGGCGGTGGGCGCCTTGGTTCTCGTCGTTTCTCTGACGCAGGCGGGACTGACCGATG
>JBJMNA010000102.1:0-4138 GCA_045804485.1 Chloroflexota bacterium | reverse complement strand
GGATGATCGCGCGCGCCATGGTCACGAGCTCGTCGGCCTGACGATCGATGATCGATCGGGCGACCGCGTCGCCCGACGCGGCAGCGGCGAAGACGACGGGCGACAGCGACCGCACGTGGTCGGGGCCGAACGCCGCGGCTTCAAGGCGACGGGTCACGTCGATGGGGCGCTTGAGCCCGAAAGGTGTGGGGACGGCCGTCTCAAGGACTGTGCGCGGACCGCGTCCGTCGCGCGCTCGCACGGCCGCACCCAGCCCGGCCATCCCGATGTCGCCGCCACCACCCCAGTCGCCCGAGATGTCGCCGAGTGCGGCGAACCGAGCGGTCCTCCCGTCCGGCGCGACCCCCGCGGCATTCACCCCCGATCCGCAGATCAACGAGACGCCCCACGGGCGGTCGCTGCCGGCGCGGATGGGCGTGAAGGCGTCGTTGATGACGATGTTCGTCGCTGCAAGGCCGCGCGCCTCGAGGTCCGTGCGGAGCCGCCGGGTGTCGCCCGGCGTGTCGGCTCCGGCGAGGCCATAGACGCCTACCTCGAGGGGAGCCGTCGCCGGCTCGAGACCGGCGACGCGGTAGAGCTCGGCGACGAGTGCCACAAGACGCTCGGTCCCTGCGGCTCGCCCGACCTGCTGATGCGACGTCGTCGGCCCGTTGAGCGTGGCGAGCACTGCCCCGTCGCGGGCGATCAGCGCCAGATCCGTCTTCGAGTTCCCGCCGTCGACCGCGAGGATCGCTGGCGCGGAACGCGTCACCCGGCTGCCTCGCCAGCGCCCACCGGCACATCGGCCAACGCGTCGAGGCGGACGAACGCCGCGCCGCGGTCGCGCAGGCGGCCGATGATCCCCGCCAGCGCGCCGGCGGTCGCCTCGGGCCAGGTGTGGAGCAGCACGACGCTATCGCCGCCGCGCTCGAGGACCGCCGTCACCACATCGGCCTCGAGCGACGAGGCCGTCCGGCCGGACTCCCAGTCCATGGCATCGATATCCCAGCCGGCGTGGGTGTATCCGGCCAGCGAGATCGCGCGCAGGACGACGAGGTCGTCGACGCCGTCGCCGAACGGGCAGCGGAACCAGGGACGTGGGTCTAGGCCGGTCGCCTCGCTGATGTCGGACTCTGCCTCGGCGATGTCCGCGAGGATGCCGTCCTCGGTGAACCGGGTGAGCGGAGCGTGGGCGTGCGAGTGGTTGCCGATCAGATGCCCGGCGGCCCCGATGCGCCGGGCGATCTCGGGATAGGCCGACGCCCAGCGGCCCTGCACGAAGAAGGTGGCGGGGACGTCCTCGCGCCCCAGGATCTCCACGATCGCCTCTGCGACAGCGTCACCGGCCGGTCGGTCCGGATGCTCCGCGTCGAAGGTCAGCGCGACGCGGAGGTCGCTCACTTCTCGACGCCGGTGACGACGAGTCCCCGTGTGAAGAAGCGCTGGGTCAGCAGGAACGCGACCACCGGGATCACGAGGGTCATCAGCGTGCCTGCCTGGATGAGTCCCGGATCGCGGTAATGGATGCCGTTGAACCGGGACAACCCGAGCGCGAGCGTCTGGAGGTCCGGCGTCCCCGACAGATAGAGAACGGGCCCGAAGAAGTCGTTCCAGCTGTAGACGAGATGGAAGATCGCGACGGCCACGACGACCGGGATCGCCTGCGGCAGGAGGACCGACCACAGGGTCCGGAAGGGTCCGGCACCGTCGATGGCGGCTGCCTCGTCCATCTCGGTCGGGATCGTCATGAAGTACTGGCGCATCAGGAAGACGTCGAAGGCGTTGGCGAAGAACGTCGGGACGAGCAACGGCAGCCACGTCCCGACCCAGCCGAGCTTCGAGTAGATCGTGTACGTCGGGATGATCGTGACCGCCGTCGGCAGGAAGATCGTCGCGATCAGCAGCGTGAACAGGACCGTCCGCCCCGGGAACTGGAATCGGGCGAAGCCGTACGCGACGAGGGTGCACGACAGAAGGGTCCCGATCGTCCCGATGATCGCGATCATCAACGTGTTGAAGAGGAGCCTCGGGTAGTCGATGAGCGACCAGACCTTGGCGAAGTTCTCCCAATGCGGTGCGAACTCCCAGACGTTCTCGAGGGTCCGCCACGAACCCAGCCAGACGATCGGCGCGGCCGCCGGCGCGAGCGGGTCGATGAACGTGCTCTGCTTGCGACCGGGTTCGAACAGCGCCAGCTCGCGGAGCGTGCCGTCGATCGGGACCCGGAGGATGGGCAGCTCCTTGCCCTGGTACGTGAACGTCACAGGATCGGCCGGGTAGACCGGCGTCCCTGCCTGGCTGATCTGGTCGGTGCTCTTGATGGCGTACATCGCCGAGCGGAGCATCGGCGAGAGGAACGCCGCGACGGCAAGGACCGCGATCAGCGTGATCAGGAAGGATCGTCGGCCGTCACCGCGCATCCGCGGATGACGCGCGTCGTTCGCCCGGGCGGCACGCCAGCGCCGCCGCGGCACCGCGAGGTCGCGCGACTCGACGTTGCCTTCGAGCGTGGTCACGCCTAGCGCGCCTCACCGGCGTAGTAGACCCACCGCCGGGAGGACCGGAACAGCAGCAGCGTGACGACCAGCGAGATCGCGAACAGAAGCCAGGCCAGCGTCGCCCCGTACGACATGTTCTGGAAGGTGAAGAAGGTCTTGTAGATGTACAGGTTGTAGAAGAGCGTCGTTCCGCCCGGTTCACCGGTCCCGTTCTTGAGGACCAGCGGCACGAGGAAGTACTGGAGGACTTCGACGACACCGAGGACGAGCGTGTAGAAGATGACCGGCGAGATGAGCGGCAGCGTCACGTGGCGAAGCGACGCGAACGCGCCGGCGCCGTCGATCAACGCCGCGTCGTACAGCTCGCTCGGAACGCCCTTGAGCCCGGCGATGTAGACGATGATCCCCGCGCCGATGCCCCAGATGCCCATCAGGACGAGGCCCGTGTAGATCCAGTTGGGGTCCTGCAGCCAGTCCGGCGGGTGCTGCACGCCGAGGACGCGCATGAATCCGTCGATCCAGCCGCTGTCCACGTTGAGCATGTCCCGCCAGATCAGCACGCCTGCCACGAACGGGATCACGTACGGCAGGTAGAAGAGGATGCGGAAGCCACTCGAGCCCCGGAGGTGGCGCGAATGGAGCAGCAGGGCGACGAGCAGCGGCAGACAGACGGCGACGGGCAGCGCGAGGAGCGCGAACTTCAGCGTCACGGCGAGCGCGTCCCACGCTTGCTTGTCGCCCAGCAGGTCCTGGTAGTTCTGGAGCCCGACGAACCGGAGCGGCTCCGTCTGGGCGAGGTTGATGTTGGTCAACGAGAACACGAAGGTGGCAGCCATCGGGAACGCCGTGAAGAGGACGAACCCGATGAGCCACGGCGCGATGAAGACGTACCCCCAGCGCGCGCGCCGCCAGGCCAGACCCGACAAGCGGGGCCGGCCGAGCGAGCGCGCGACGCCGGGCGCGGTCACGACCTAGCTGCCGCCCTTGTCCCAGATGGCCTGCATCTGCGATTTCATGGCCGCGATCTCGGCGTCGAGATCGAGCCCGGGCGTCGCCTGCCACTTCGTGGTGAACGTGTTGATCAGGTCGAGCGTCTGGTTGTAGGCCGGCATGTACGACTCGAAGTTCGGGACGTCGGCGAAGGCGACGCCCTCCTTTGCGACGTTCCAGTCGATCTTCTGCTTGTAGTCGGCCTGGAGGCTCTGCAGGAAGGCATCCTGCTTGGATTCGACCGCCGGCATGCCCGCGTACAGCTTGAGCAGGTCCTCGGAGCTGAGGAGCGCCTGGAGTGCCGTGAACGCTTCGTCCTGGTGCTTCGTGGACTTCAGGATCCGGAACGTGTCGGCGTTGAAGGCCGCCGTCGTCTGGCCCTGGTAGGACGGGGTCGCCGCAATGTTCCAGTCATCGCCGGCATCGCTGACGCCGTACGTGGACCACATGTAGTTCTCACTCATCGCGACCTTGCCCGTGAAGAACGGATAGCCGTTCGGGTTGAAGTCCGTGTTGAGGAACTGAGGCCCTGTGACGCTGATGTGATCCTTCCAGATCCCATCGTAGAAGGCGTGCCAGGAGGCTGCCCACGCGTCCGGGATCTGGACGGTCTTCCCATCAGACGCCATGAAGCTGCCGGCCTTCCAGTAGGCACCCGTCTGTCGGAGGTC
>JBJMNA010000101.1:0-13412 GCA_045804485.1 Chloroflexota bacterium | reverse complement strand
TTGTCAGATTCCCGTGGCCGGACTCTTAGGCACGAGACGACCCGAATCAGGCCTCGAGCTTGGTCTTCATGCACTCGAAGGTCTGGCCGATCATCTTGTTGGCGGTTCCCTCGATCATCCGCGCGCCGACGCTCGCGAGCGTGCCGGAGAGGTTCACGTCGGCCACCCAGTCCATGACGGTCCCGCCGTCCGCGTCGTCCGACAGCGTCATGCTCGCGTTCGCGTCCACCGCGCTGCCCGGTGCCTGGCCATGCGCCTTGATGACGGCCTTGTCCGGCGGCTGGAGCTCCGCGAACTCCATGTTCACGTTGAACTTCGCGCTGATGAACCCGATGCCGACCTTCGCCGCGGCCTTGAAGTGGGTCGGATCGATCACGTCGATCGACTCCACACCGGGACCGCACTGCCCGACCTGGTCGGGATCGGTCACGAACGCCCACACCTTCTCGCGGGACGCCTTGATCGGAACGGAACCTTCGAAGTGCATCGGTCCTCCAGCAGTGATCGGGTCAGTCGTGCATCGGCGAGTACTCGCTCGCCGCCAGGTAGGTCGCCGGTTCCTTGATGAACCGGGTCCGGCACCCGATCGAGCAGAACGCGTAGATGATGCCGTCGTGATCGGCGAGGTGCCGGGCGTGCGCTCGCTCGACCGTCATGCCACAGACCGGGTCGATCAAGACGATGTCGTCGACGACCGGTTCCAGTGTGATCGTCTCCGGGATGACGCCCGCGACCGTCGCGGGACCGGGCGACGCGACGAAATCCGCGCGGCCTCGGCGAACCTGGACGAGCTCGGCAAGGATCGACAAGGCCACCTCTTCGGCCGTCTCGGCACCGATATCCATCCCTGCGGGCGCCCGCAGCGCGGCGATCCGCTCGTCACCGACCGTCGTCTCCTCGCGAAGCCACTCGCGAACGACACCCGCACGCGTCGGCGACGCGACGAGGCCCACGTACGAGGCCTCACGCGTGAGCGCAAGGCCGACCGCCTCCTCGTCCCAGATGCCCTGGCTCGCGACGACGACATATGGCGAGGCGTCGGGGTCGAGCCCGCGGATGTCGGCCGATGCGTGGACGCGTTCTGCGCCAGGGAACGCATCGGCGTCGGCGATGGGGTCGATGACGGTCACTCGCCAGCCCGCAGCCGCCCCAAGCGATGCGAGCGCGCCGGCGATCGGGGTCGTCCCGACGACCCAGAGGAGTGGTGCGGGCAGATGCGGTTCCACGTAGATCTCCAGCGTGCCCCCCGAGTGGCAGGTCATGACGAGCTCGATGACGCCATCCGCGCGGCGACCCTCGCCGGGACCGTCCTTCGAGAGACGCAGCAACCGCGGCTGGCCGTCACCGATGGCGCGGAGCGCTTCTCGAACGACGACGGGCTGGGCGCAGCTGCCCCCGACCCACCCCTCGATCGTGCCGTCGGGATGGATGATGCCGGACGCGCCCGGACGGGCCGAGGTCGGCTTCCGGACCGCCACCACGGTAGCGACGGCGAACGACCGACCCGCCGCCTCGAGCTCGGCCGCCCGGACGAAGGTGGACCGCGAGGTCATGCGACTACGAGATGCCCTTCTCGTGCAGGATGGCCCAGACCTTCTGTGGCGTGATCGGGATGTCGATGTTGCGCACCCCGAGATGCCACAGGGCATCGACCACGGCGTTGGCGATCGCCGGCGGGGCGCCGACCGTCGCAGACTCCCCCACTCCCTTCGCCCCGATCGGGTGATGCGGCGAGGGTGTGATCGTCTTGCCGGTCTCCCAGGCGGGACTCTCGACGGCGGTCGGGACCAGGTAGTCCATGAACGTCCCCGCCATGTTGTTGCCGAGCTCGTCGTAGGTGATCTCTTCGTAGAGGGCCGGCGCGAGGCCCATGTTCAGGCCGCCGTGGATCTGACCGTCGACGATCATCGGATTGATGATGTTGCCGCAATCGTCGATCGCCACGAAACGACGGATGTTGACCTTGCCCGTGCCCTTGTCGATGTCGACGACACAGATGTAGCTTCCGAACGGGAAGGTCAGGTTCGGCGGATCGTAGTAGTCGACTGCTTCGAGCCCCATCTCCATCCCCTGCGGGAAGTTCGTGTAGGCCGCGAAGGCGATCTCCTGGATCGTCTTGAACCGGTCGGGCGAGCCCCTGACGGTGAACTTGCCGGGCTCCCACTCGAGATCGTCCTCGGACGCCTCGAGCAGGTGAGCGGCGAGCTTCCGTGCCTTGGCCTGGATCTTGCGAGAGGCCATCGATGCCGCGGCCCCCGAAGTCGGCGTCGAGCGCGACCCGTACGTCCCGAGCCCGTAGGGCGCCGTGTCGGTGTCGCCGTACTCGATCTTGATGTCCCCGACCGGGAAGCCGAGCTCCTCGGCGATGATCTGGGCGTAGGTCGTCTCGTGGCCCTGTCCCTGCGTCTGCGACGAGATCTGGGCATGGACCTTGCCCGTCGGGTGGACGCGGATGAAGACGCCGTCGTTCATCTTGAGCCCGATGATGTCGAAGTCGTGCGAGGGGCCGGCGCCGACGATCTCGGTGAAGCTGCTGATGCCGATGCCCATGAGCTCGCCGCGCTCGCGCTTCTCAGCCTGCTCGCGGCGAAGCCCGGCGTAGTCGATGGTATCCATCGCCTTCTGCAGGGCCGCCGGGTAGTTGCCCGAGTCGTACGACCAGCCGGTCGGCGTCTTGTACGGGAACTGCTCCGGCTGGATGAAGTTCTCCATGCGGAGCTGGGCGGGGTCCTTGCCGATCTCGTGGGCGAGGATGTCGACCATCCGCTCGATGGCGTGGACAGCCTCGGTCACCCGGAACGAGCAGCGGTACGCAACGCCTCCGGGCGGCTTGTTGGTGTAGACCCCGTCGACCTCGACGAAGGCGTCGGGGAAGTCGTACGAGCCGGTGATGACGTTGAACAGGCCGGCCGGGAACTTGGAAGGGTCGGCGGCGGCATCGGTATAGCCGTGGTCGGCGAGGGTCTTGACCTTGAGTCCGGTGATCTTGCCGTCCCTGGTCGCCGCCAGCTGCGCATGGATGTGGTAGTCGCGGGCGAACGAGTCCGCCTGCAGATTCTCCGACCGATCCTCGATCCACTTGACGGGCTTGCCGACGGTGAGGCTGGCGACCACCGCGAGGACGTAGCCCGGGTAGACCGGCACCTTGCCGCCGAACCCACCGCCGATGTCGTGTGTGATGACGCGGATGTTCTGCTCCGGCAGGCCGGCGACGAGCGCGAGCACGGTGCGGATGGCATGCGGCGCCTGGCTCGTCATGTGCAGCGTCAGCTGCCCGCGAACGGCATCCCAGTCGGCGACGCAGCCACACGTCTCGATCGAGGCGACGTGGATGCGCGGGATGTAGATGTCCTCTTCGATCCTCACATCGGCGGCCGCCAGGGCCGCGTCCGCCGCGGCGCGGTCACCCGATTCCCAGTGCCAGATGTGATTCGTGGCCTTGTCGGGACCACGATCGGGCCGAAGCACGAAAGCGTCGGCCGCCATCGCCTTGTGTGGATCCACGACGACCGGCAACGGTTCGTAGTCGACCTCCACCGCGGCGACGCCGTCGGCAGCGATGTACTTCGTCGTCGCCACGACCGCAGCGACCTCCTGCGACTGATACATGACCGTGTCTGTCGGCAGCACCATCTGCTTGTCGCCTGCCAGCGTGGGCATCCAGTGGAGCCCGGCCTTCTCGAGGTCGCCGCCGGTGATCACGGCGAGCACGCCCGGGATCTTGAGCGCCTCGGTCGCATCGATGCCCTTGATGGTGGCGTGCGCGTACGGGCTGCGGACGATGTCGAGCCAGAGCTGGCCCGGCAGGTTCACGTCGTCGATGTACTCGCCGCGGCCTCGGATGAAGCGCGGGTCTTCCTTGCGCTTGACCGAGTGGCCCATGCCACCGATCTCGACGCTGGTGCGGGGCTCCTGTGCCTCTGTCGTCATCTCGTCACTCCCCGCTCAACCGACCACGACCGGCTCGGCGCCGGCCATCTGTGTCTCGGCAGCGGCAGCCATCTCGCCGGCCGCCTGCTGGATCGCCTTGACGATGTTCACGTAGCCGGTACAGCGACACAGGTTGCCGCTGATGCCCTCCCGGATCTCCTGCTCGGTCGGCGCCTCGTTCTCGCCGAGCAGCCAGGCGGCCTGCATGATCATTCCCGGCGTGCAGAACCCGCATTGGAGGCCGTGCTGATCCCAGAACGCCTGCTGGAGCGGGTGGAGACTGGCACCGTCGGCCATCCCCTCGATCGTCTTGATCTCGCGGCCGTCGGCCTGGACCGCCAGCATCGTGCACGACTTCGCGCTCTCGCCGTCGACGTGGACGGTGCACGCCCCGCAGTTGCTCGTATCGCAGCCGACGTGCGTGCCGGTCAGCCCGAAGTTGTCTCTCAGGAGATGGACGAGCAGGAGGCGAGGCTCCACATCGGCTTCGTGGACCTCGCCATTGACGCTGACCGAGATGTGCTGGGTGCTCATGTGGCGGGCCTCCTACGCGTACGCGACGGCGCGTTCGGTGGCGTGGCGGAGTGCCCTCAGGGTCAGCTCCGCGGCCATCGCCCGCTTGTATTCGACGGGTCCCCGAACATCGCCGACGGGGCTGGACTGCGCTCCTGCGGCAGCGCCCGCGGCCCGGAACAGGTCGTCCGACGGGGCGTTCCCGACCAGGATGGCCTCTGCGTCGGTCGCAGCGAAGGGGGCATTGGCGACTCCGGTCAGGCCGATCCCGGCACGCTTGATATGACCGGCATCGTCCAGCCAGACCATCGCGGCGACACCGACCGTGGCGAAGTCGCCGACCTTGCGCTCGAGCTTCTCGTACGCGCCCGCGGAGTTGCTCGGTCGCCGGACCACGCGGATCTCGGTCAGGACCTCGGTCGGTTCGATCGCGGTCTGGAACGTGTCGAGGAAGAAGTCGCGTGCCGCGATCTCGCGGCTCCCGGTCTGACTCCGGCAGACGATCGTGGCGTTGCCGGCGATGAGGACCGCGGGCCAATCGGAGGCGGGATCGGCGTGGGCCACAGAGCCGCCGATCGTGCCCCAGTTCCTGACCTGCGGGTCACCGATCGTCGCGGTCACGTCGTGGAGCAACGGGTAGTGGTCCACGACGATGTCGAGCTCGTGGATCTGGCGGTGCGTCGCGCGAGCGCCGATGCTGAGGTAGTCGTCCGTCTCCACGATCCGGTCGAGGCCGGCCACGTCACGCAGGTCGACGAGGAGCGCGGGTTGAGCGAGTCGGAGCTTGATCAGCGGGATGAGGCTGTAACCGCCGGAGAGCAGCTTCGCCTCGCCTTCCCGGTCCGTGAGGATCCGGAGCGTCTCGTCGAGGTTCCCTGGACGGACGTAATCGAACTGGCCGGGAATCATCGCGCTTGGACCCTCCTCCTCCGCTCGCGCGGGGGTCTGATCGACCCATCAGCGTCGATGGGTCAGAGCGGCTGGCGACGTTCACGGGGGTCTCGGTCGGGCTGCATCCTCCGCCACGACCGCGGCTCCGGGTCTCGGGGATCGTTGCGACGAAGTATCGGTCCGGGGTCGTTCGCGCGTCAACGTGAATCGCGCGACACCTGACGTTCCATACGAGCGATCCGGGCCATCGGATGCAGCACCGATCCGCCTCCCGGAAACCGACGCCCGGCATCTCTCGTACCTGTCGCTACGGGTGTGTTTCGTCAGGCCCCCACTGGCCCGGGCTCGCGTCCACCCGCAGCAGAGAGGTGCTCCATGCACGTTCGGCGACTCCTCGTCTCGGGGGCCGCGATCGGTCTCCTGCTCGCGGCCGCTGCTCCGGTCGCCGCGCATCCGCTGAAGGACAACGAATACGCGGTCACGACGCTCGCCACGGGCCCCTCGCCCGACGCGGCCCTGATCAACGGCTGGGGGCTCACACGCGGCCCGACCACACCGTGGTGGGTCGCCGACAACGGCACCGATCTTTCAACGCTCTACAACGGAGCGGGCGTGAAGCAAGGGTTGACGGTCGCGATCCCCGAGGGCGCGCCGACCGGGACCGTGTTCAACGGATCGGCGTCGGATTTCAACGGCGATCGCTTCCTGTTCGACGGTGAATCCGGGAAGATCTTCGGTTGGCGTGGCGCGCTCGGGACGACGGCCGAGGTGCTCAACGCGGATTTCGCGGATGACGCCGTCTTCAAGGGTCTCGCGATCGCCACGGCCGACGTCGGCGGGGGTGCTCAGCAATACCTGTACGCGACGGACTTCCACAACGGCCGCGTGGTCGTCTTCGATCACAACGCTGCGGCGCGGACATGGCCCGGCGCCTTCACCGACCCGAAGCTCCCGAAGCACTACGCACCTTTCGGGATCCAGACTCTCAACGGCATGCTCTTCGTGACCTACGCGCAGACCCAGCAGGGCAGTGATGACGAGCGGGCCGGTCAGGGTCGCGGCATCGTCGATGCCTTCGCGGCGGACGGCACGTTCCTTGGTCGCGTCGCGAGCCACGGTCAGCTGAACGCGCCGTGGGGGCTCGCCTGGGCACCGGCCGACTTCGGCCGGTTCGGCGGCGACCTCCTCGTCGGGAACTTCGGCGACGGACGGATCAATGCCTACCGTTGGGACGGGAACCAATGGCACCACGACGGAACGCTCCGGGACGCGGACGGCCAGAAGCTCTCGATCGACGGGCTCTGGGCGATCGCGTTCGGCGGCGGGACCACTCCGACGTCCGCGAACGGCCTGACGAACGAGCTGTTCTTCGCCGCCGGCCCAGATGACGAACAAGCCGGGGCCTTCGGGAAGGTCACTGCGCTCGTTCCCTGACGGCGCACCCAACGGACGGGGTCGGCTGCGAGGCCGGCCCCGTTCGATTCGTGTCTGCGGGCGGGACCCTATCGCGCCGCCTGCGCGAGCTACCCGCGGCCGCTCGTCGTTGCGATGTCCGCCTCGTTGCCGGCATCGTCCGCGAGCGTCCACCACGACGGCGCGAAGTCGTCGCGGACGATGTGGCCGCCAGCGGCGAGAGCTGCGGCGACGCGGGCCTCGGCCTGCTCGATCGGCACCCAAACGGCGAGATGGATCGCGCCGCCGCCACCGGGTCGCGGTTGCTCCATCGCCTCGAACCAGAAGGACGTGCCGCGGGAGTGCGGGTCGACGAGGTCTTCATCCGGGCTATCGGGGCGCGGCTCGTAGCCGAGGATCGCACGCCAGAAGGGCACGATCGCCTTGATGTCCGGCGCGCCGGGGATCAGCAGCATCGTCTGGACGGCCGTCGGGTCCGCTGCCAGACCGAGCTCGCGGGCGACGGCCGAGACGCGTCGAGCCATCTCGACGTCGCGATGGCTCATCCCGCGGTAGTCGTCGCTGCCGGTGATCAGCGAGACGGTGACGCCGTCGTGGCGGAGGTCGACGTCCGGCGGATGGTCCTCGACGCCCTCGATCCCACCGATCGCGGCCACGAACCGAGCGCTTTCGGCGAACGACCGCGTCGGAAAGAACGCCGACGCCCCTTCGCCGAGAACGCGCCAGTCCCCCACTCCGTCGGACGCCGCGAACTCTCGGGCGCTGATGGCGTCGTCCATGTCGAGAACCTACCAGCCTGACCATGGGCAGACAACCGAGGTCGTCCTAGAATCCAGCGATGGCGAAGCCTCTCTCGACCCTCGTCTGCGCGAACTGCGGGAAGGCCAACCGGATCGGCGCGAGCGAGCGCGGCTCCCCGCATTGCGGCAACTGCGCGAAGCCACTCGCATGGGTCGTGAGTGCCGACGAGTCGACCTTCGAGGTCGAGGCTCGCGCCCAGCCGACCGTCGTCATCGACCTCTGGGCACCATGGTGCGGACCCTGTCGCTACGTCTCGCCGATCCTTGACGAGCTTGCCCACCAGTACGCGGGCCGGCTGAAGGTCATCAAGGTCAACGTGGACGACAACCAGGGGCTCGCGCGCCGGTTCGATGCGTCGAGCATCCCGACGATGGTCGTCCTGCGCGACGGCACCGTCGTCGATCGCATCGTGGGCGCCATGCCCAAGCCCCAGCTCGAGGCGCAGATCGCGCGCTCGCTCAAGCCACCGAAGTCAGCGGTCTGAGGACGACCTCGGGACGACGCCCGGTCATCCGACTGTCTCCTGATCCATCAGCAGTGCGAACCGCTCCTCGCGCGACATCGCAGCGATGCGCGCGGCCTGACGCGTCAGCGCGACCATCGCGTCGAACGGGACCTCGTCACCGGGCTCGAACGTCGTGAAGCGGACCTTCTTGAGGTTGAGGTGCGCGCCCTCGAGTCGACGCTCGGGGTCGGCCATGAAGATCCCGTGCTGGAAACCCAGGTGGACGTGGATCGGCTCGGGCGCGACGAAGGCGAAATAGACCGACCGACGTCCGACGGGCAGGTCGTAGCCGACGAGCCGCCAGCCGGGACGGACACGTTCGATGGCGGACGGCGCCGCCTGCCGGACAGCGCGTCGAAGGGTCTCCGCCAGTGCCCGGATCGGCCCGTCGTAGCCGGCGAGGAAGACCTCCGGCGGGATAGCGTCGTCGACTATCGCGGCGACCACGTGACGATCCCGACATCGCTCGGCCCGCGGTCCCTGATCGTCCAGCCGCCGCCGTCTTCGACGATCCATTCGTCGAGGGCTGCCTGGAAGCGAGCCTCCTTGGGCCCGGCAGGGTCGATCCAGAGCTGGCGCCGGACGAAACCCTCGATCGCCTCACGGCTGTCGAATCGCCGCGGCTCGATGACGACCCGCTCGACCGAGGCGCGCCGGCCCCGCGCGTCGAGGATCTCGATGACCTCCGGCAGCGCCGGGAGCGCGATGCGTTCCTCGTCATGGACCGGCGGCCAGAACGGGTCAGCAGCCGACGCCGGCACGCGTTCCATCAGGACGGCGACGCACTGCCGGTCCGCGGCGCCTTCGAGCGCGTCGAGGAACGGGCCGATCGCCTCGACGTCGTAGCCGACGTGGGCGATAAGCGCGACGTCGGCGTCAAAGGCGCTTGCCGCGCGTGGGTCGTCGGGTGGCCACCGCGCCTCGACGACGCGGATGTTCTCGATCGCGTAGTCCTCGGCGATCTCGCGCAGCCCCTCGAGCATCGAGCGTGACGCGTCGAGAGCCACGACGGATCCACCCGACGGGTCGAGTGCCCGCGCGAGGGGCAGCGCGAAGCGCCCGGCGCCGGCACCCACATCGAGCCAGGTGTCTCCGGACCGGACCAGGTCGAGGAGGATATCGAGGACGGGGTCATCGGTTCGGGTCGGATCCGCGCGGAACAGCGATGTCACCGGCGCGTAGAAATCCTGGCCGTCCGGGACCTCGCGGACCCGATCGACCTGCTCGCGATTCGCCCGGACGCGCTGGGCCCACGCGCTCTCGAGGACGGCCGCCAGATCCTCCTTGGTATCCACGTCGGGATTGTGGCCCGTCATGACGACCTCGGTGACGAGTTCCGGATGTGCGGCGATGACCGGGCCGAGCCCGCGATCGCCGATCGTCTCCGAGACGAGCCCGAACGCCGCTCGACCGACGAGGACCGGATTCCGACCCTGTCCCTCCGCGAAGACCGGCACGACGATCGGCCGGCCGGTGTCGGCGTGCGCCGCCAGGAGACCCGGGATCGTCTCGGCGGGCACGAGCGGCTGGTCGCCGAGCGCGACGAGGGCGGCATCGGCATCTCGAGGAACGGCATCGAACCCGGTCTTGAGCGAGCTCGACAGGCCTCGCTCGGGCGCCGGATTGACGATCCGACGCTCGTGACGCCAGGTGACCGAGCGCTCGACCGCGTCGGCGTCGGGCCCGAGGACGACGATGACATCAGCGATCCCGGCCGCGGCGATGGCATCGAGAACGTGCTGGAGCACGGGCCGTCCCCCGACCGTCGCGAGCAGCTTGCCGCCGCCGAAACGCGACCCGCTGCCGGCTGCCAGGACCAATCCGACCGTGCCCGTCGCCACCCGGGCATCTTCCCACCGGCGAGCGGCCACGGTACCGTGCGACGGTCGGCAGGCGACCGGCGCTGATGATCGCCGACCGCTTCAAGAGGAGATCCGCGATGACCGACGAACCGAAGCCCTCGGCGGGCGCGGAGATCGCGGCAGCCGCGACGGCGGCGTGGGCCGCACTCGACCCGATGGCCAGGCTCGTCGTCGGCGGCTCGATCGCAGCCATCGTCCTGACGATCCTCGGCCTGCCGTTCGGGATGTGGGGCTCGACCGACTTCGTCCTGCTCGTCCTCGTCGCGGCGATCGCCGTCCTCGTCGCGGCCGGGATGGCCTCGAACTCGCGGAACCCTGGACCGCTCGCCCTCATCGAAGCGGGGGCGGCCACCGTCCTCGCGGTCCTCGCGGTCTGGAACCTCATCGAGATCGTGTTCGACATCGGCGGGAACGGTCGCGGCGGGATCATCGGGCTCCTCTTCACGGTGGCACTCGCGGGCGCCGGGGTCGCCGTTCTCGTCGGCGCCGTGAACCGTCTCGGCGGGCCGCGTGCACTTGGCGTCGCCGATGGGCGGGGCGCGACGGTCGCGGCGATCGGTTTCGTCCTGGTCCTCGTCGGCTGGGCGGCCAACCTGTCGATCGGCTCCTGGACGATGGCGCAGGCGTCGCTCAGCCTCGCAGTCCTGACGGTGGCGACGGTCATCATCCTCGCCAGCCGGCGAGTCGGATCCCCGATCCCGGTCGCCTGGGCGGCCGTCGCCTTCGGCGTCTTCGGGGCGATCCTCGCATTCGGGCAGTGGGGCGACCTCAACAAGCTTGGTCACGACAAGGTCGAGCTCGGCCCAGCGGACTTCGTGTCGTTCCTTGTCTACGCGGTCGGGCTCGTCATGGTGATCGCCGGGGGCGTCATGACGGCGCTCGAGCAGAAGCCGATCACGATCGCGATGGACTCCGCGGTCGAGACGATCGAGCCCGCGGACAAGGTCACCCGCCGGATCGACTAGGCGTCACGCGACGGCGAGGGCGCGCTCCCGCATCGGCGTCCCAGTCCCGCCATATCGCTCCGCGACGATCTCGGCAAGGATCGCGAGGGCGGTCTCTGCCGGAGCGCGTCCGCCAAGGTCGAGGCCGACCGGCCCGCGCAGTCGTCCGAGCTCTTCTTCAGTCACCCCGGCCTCGCGGAGACGCGCGCGACGGTCGGCCTGCGTCTTCTTTGATCCGACAGCACCGACGTAACGGCACCGGCGCCGGAGGGCTTCGACGATGGCCGGCTCGTCGAACTTGACGTCGTGGCTCAGGACCGCGACGGCGTCGTTCGGCCCGAGGCCGATCTCTTCGGCGACCTCATCAGGCCACCCGACGACGAGACGGTCGACATCAGGGAAGCGCTCCTTGGTCGCGAATGCCGCGCGGCCGTCGACGACCACCGTCTCGAAACCGAGCTCTCGCGCGAGCCGCACCAGCGACCGTGCGACCTCGACGCCGCCGACGACGACCAGACGCGGCCGAACCGGGAAGACCTCGACGAACAACTGCCGGCCACCGACCTCGATCGTCCGTGACAGGCCGCGCTTCAGAGCGGCCTGCGCCTCGGCGACGAGCGTCGCGTCCAACTCGGTCGTGCCGAGCGTCCCGGTCAGGGTGCCGTCTTCCGTGACGATCAGCTCGGAAGCGGGTGGCGCTCCGTCGCCTGGCGGGTACGCGCCGAACTCGGGGGGTGGCGAGTCATCGGGGAGTGGCGTGATCACCGCCGAGCCGTGGCCGCCGGCGCCGACCGCACCTCGAGCCGCCTCGATCACGACGGCCGGTGCGACAGGCTCCACGAGCACGTCGATCGTGCCGCCACATGCCAGCCCGACGTCCCATGCCTCCTCGTCACTGATCCCGTAGCGGATGACCCGTGCGTTGCCCGTCGTCCGGGCGCGGTCGATCTCCTCCGCCGCGGCTCCCTCCACGCACCCGCCGCTGACCGAGCCCGCGATCCGGCCGTCGGTCGCGTAGAGGAGCACGGCACCCTCCGGCCGCGGCGCCGACCCGAACGTCCGGACGACGACGGCACGGCCCACCGCGTCGCCCGCGGTGCCGTCGGCACGCCATGTCGCGAGTGTGTCGAGCAGTTCCTTCATCGCAGTGGCCTCGGAGCGGTTCGTGCGATGGTCTCACCGCCGACGATGGACGGTGGTCCGGCGACGACGGGACCCGCAGATTCTGGAAGGGCCGCGTGAGCAGCCGCTTCGCCTCCACGGCGCGTGTCGCCCGCGCGAACACCACCGAGGATCTCGCCGAGGCGCTCGAGGGAGGCGACGGTGCCGGCCGGCAGGAAGTCGTCGATGTAGGGATATGCCGCGCGCATCCCGCCAGCGAGCGGCTGGTAGCCGGGCGTCCCGGCCAACGGATTCAGCCAGACCAGACGGTGGCAATTCCGGCGCAGCCGGGCGGTCTCGGACGCGACCAGGGCCGGGTCGCCACGGTCCCAACCGTCGGAGACGACGATGACGACGCCCGAGGTGCGGAGCGACCGTCGTGCCCACGTCTGGTTGAACGTCCGGAACGACTCACCGATCCGCGTTCCGCCCGCCCAGTCGTTCACCGAATCCGCCACGCGCGCCAACGCCCGGTCGCGGTCGCGATCGCGGAGCAGCCGCGTCACGCGCGTCAAGCGCGTCCCGAACACGAACGATTCCGTCCTGACCTCGGAGGCAGCCGAGAGTGCCTGGACGAACCGCAGGAGCAGCCGCGAGTGCCGCTCCATCGATCCCGAGATGTCGCACAGGACGACCAACGACCGTGGCTCCCGGATCTGCCGCCGCCAGACCCACGAGAGGAGCTGACCTCCCGTGCCGAGGTTCCGTCGGAACATCGCCCGCGGAGCGAGCCGTCGGCCGTGCGAGTGAAGCTCGTAGCGGCGCGTCCGGCGGCGCTCGAGGCGCGGGACCAGAAGGTCCACGAGCCGTTCCGCCTCACGAAGCTCGCCCGGCGTCATCCGATCGAACTCGCGGTGGCGCAGGATCTCGCCCTGTGAATAAGCATCGGGCGAGATGACGACGCCCTCGATCGGGGCATCGTCGTCGTCCTCGCCCGCATCGTCGGCCGGGATCGGGACGCCACGCTCGTCCGCTCCCATCTCCGCGCGGTCCTGGCCGGCCTCCGGTGGTGCCGCGCCCTGGGTCTCCTCCTCGAGGAGCGCGTCGTCGGGCTTCGCCAGCGTGGATGGCATGAACTCGTCGGAGAACCGGGAGCCGCGTTGCCGCCACCACCGGTGGAATGCCGCGTCGTAGATGGGTCGATCGTCGCGCCGTCGAACGAAGACGGCCGCGCCGGCAGCCCGGACCTGCTCGCGGTCGGCGATGTCGACGAGGGTCAGGGCACGCGCGAAGTCCACCGCTGCCCCGATGTCGATCGACAGGTGCGACGCACGGAGCGACCTCCCGAAGCCGACCGCCTCGCCGAGCAGCCGACGGCCATCGACCTCCGGCCCGAACGGCGCGCGGACGACGGCTGGATCGCCGGGCGGGGACACGTCAGGCCGCCAGACG
>JBJMNA010000100.1:0-4339 GCA_045804485.1 Chloroflexota bacterium | reverse complement strand
TCCGCGACCTTCAGTGGTTTACGCCCGCCTCGCGGAGGTCCGGTGGATCGTCGGAGTCGTCGACAACCCGCTCCCGCAGCGTCGAATGAGCGGCGATCCGCTCGTCGTCGTCGCGGACGCCACCGGGGATCGTCTCGGCCTGCCGTTCGGGCCGGTTCCCCACGTAGGCGCCCGGCTCGTCGGGTCGGGCCAGCGGATCGCCTGACGGTCCTGACCGCGGCGTGCCGGCGGCTTCCGACTGTTCGTCGTTGGGCATGGTGGCCTCCTTGTCGGGTCGGTCGCGCCGACCGGCCGAGGCTCGTAGCATCGCCGCCTCCGCCGCGGCCGGCGGTTTCCGGACATCTGTGCCCGCTTGCAGAACCGTTGCGCATGAACGCGACCGCGAGCGTGCATCCGGTCCGTCGTCCGCCGGCTGTGATGGAATCGGAACCTAGATCGGTCCCTGCCGGTACATCCCGGAATCGGGCGCCGTGTCACGCTTTGCGGGGCGGACGGGCCGGGCACGGGCCGCGACGCCGTGCAGGAAAGGTGCGCATCGTGGAGATCAGGTCCCTCCTCGACCCTGGCGAAGAGATCGAGCAGGAGGTCTCGTTCGGCGGACGGACGCTTGCGGTGACATCCCATCGCCTTGCGCTCTTCGAAGCTGACCGCATCGCGCTCGCGATCCCGATCGAGCGGGTCTGGCGCATCCAGCTCGACATCGAGCGGGCGCGCCCGGGGTCATTGGTGATCGTCCCTGACGAGGTCATCGACCATCCGGAGGTCCTGACCTTCGGCGTCGAGGACGTCGAGGAGGTCAGCGACCTGCTCGTCTCGGTCGGCCGCCGGCTGTCCGAGATGTCCTGACTCCCGTCCCCTGATGGCGCCGTCGGCGACCGACCTGTTCGTGCCGCCGATGCTCGCGACGCTCGCGCGCGAGCCGTTCGATGACCCGGGCTGGCTGTTCGAGATCAAGTGGGATGGGTTCCGGGTCGAAGCGTGCGTCGCCGGCGGGGAAGTCGCTCTCTTCACGCGCGGCCAGCAGGACGCCAGTCGCTATTTCGGGAACACCCTGAGTCCGGCCGACTGGCTCGCCGCTGACGAGGCTGTCATCGACGGCGAGCTCGTCGCGCTCGACGAGCACGGCGGCTCGGACTTCGCGCTCCTCCAGCGCCACATCCGCAGCCGCCACCCCGCCGGCGGATCAAGCGGGCTGACCTACCAGGCATTCGATCTCCTCCGACTTGACGGGGTCTCGCTGCTGGACCTGCCGCTCGAGGAGCGCAAGCGACGCCTCGCCGAGGTCATTCGGCCGGATCCGCGCGTCCGCTACAGCGACCACGTCGAGGGGGACGGCATCGCGTTCTTCGAGGCGGCCCGAGACCGCCGGCTCGAGGGCATCATCGCCAAGCGGCGTGACTCCCCGTATCTGCCGGGGGTCCGGTCCTCGAGCTGGCTGAAGGTGAAGATCCGGCCGGAGCAGGAGCTCGTCGTCGTCGGCTGGACGACGGGCACCGGATACGCCACCGAGCTCGCGGCCCTGCTCGTTGCCGTCAACGAGGGCGGCGAGCTCGTCTATGCGGGCAAGGTCGGCGCCGGGTTCAACACGCAGTCTCGGACCGAGCTCGTCAAACGACTCCGACCGCTCGAAGCAGCTGGGCCAGCGGTCGCGTCGCCGCCACGCGGACGGCTGCTTCGGGAAACGACATGGGTCCGACCCGAGCTGGTCATCCGCGCCGACTTCGCGGGCTGGACGGGTGACGGCAAGGTCCGGCAGGCGAGCTACAAGGGCGTGGAGCTCGAGAAGGATCCGAGCGACGTCGTGCGCGAGGTCGCCGCCTAGAGATCGCCGCCCGGAGCGTGCTCGGTCGTCGGCGACCCACCCTTCTCCTCGGGCGCGACCGTCGGCGCCGATTCGTGCGGGACGTCGCGGATGCCCTCGGCGTCGGGGTCGCTCGGCCGCCCGTCGCGCCGCTGGTGATCGGTCGCGCGCGTGTCGGCCGGGTGTTCGAGTTGCTCAGCCGGGTCGTCTGCCATGCCACCACCTCCGAAAGGTGTGACCAGTATCGGCTTGGCTGCCCCGGCCACCGCCCGCACCGTCGCCGAAGTCATTACGAACGTCTCGCATCGTGCGTGGGCTGGTAGCCTTGCGGCCACGCCCGTACCCCGGAGGAACCGATGGCGACCGTCACGGCGCACACGTCCGATACCGACGCACCGATCAACATGCGTCTCGGGCTTCTGCTCGCTGCTGCGATGTTCGTCCTCGTCGTCGACACGTCGCTCATGAACGTGTCGATCTCCGCGGTCGTCCACGACCTGGGGACGACCGTCAGCGGCGTCCAGTCGGCGATCGCGCTCGAAGCGCTCGTCTCCGCCGCGTTCATCCTCATCAGCAGCAAGATCGGCGACCTGATCGGCCGCAAGAAGGCGTACGTGATCGGGCTTCTCGGGTACGCCATCGGCGCGCTGGCGATGACGGTCGCCCAGGACCTGCGGACGATCATCATCTTCTGGGCGATCTGCGGCGGCCTTGGTGCCTCGCTGCTCCTCCCGTCGATGCAGTCGCTCATCCACGGCAACTTCGAGGGCGCGGCCCAGAAGCGGGTCTACGCGCTCGTCGGCGCGTCTGCTGCCATCGCGGCCGCGGTCGGTCCGCTGGTCGGCGGGTTCATCACGACGTTCCTGTCGTGGCGCGTCGGCTTCCTCCTCGAAGTCGTCATCATCGCCGTGGTCCTGTTGCAGATCGGGCTCGTCAAGGACGTCCCGTACCTGGGGCCGCGCACGATCGACCTTGTCGGCTCGTTCTTCTCGGTGATCGGGATGGGCGGCGTCGTCCTGGGCATCCTCGTCTGGCAGGAGGGTGGCGAGGCGGTCGGAGTGTTCATCGCCGCAGGTGCCGCATCGCTCGCGGCGCTCGCCTGGTGGCTCGTCCGGCGAAAGCGCGAGGGCAAGCCGATGCTGCTCGATCCGGACCTCTTCCGCGCGAAGATGTTCCGGGTCGGCATCTCCGGCCAGGCGCTCCAGCAGATCGCCCTTGGCGGGATGATGATCGCGCTGCCGATCTTCCTGCAGATGGTCCTCGAGTACAACGCTCTCGAGTCGGGGCTGTCGCTGGCGCCGTTGTCGCTGAGCATGTTCGCGATCGCGGTCATCGCCGGTCGGCGTGCCGGCGGGCGGCGGCCGAGCTCCATCATCCGGGCCGGATTCGCGCTGCTGTTCGTCGGGGTGCTCGCGCTCATCTTCGTCGTGCCGCGCGCCGACTCGGGACTGTGGCTGGCGCTGCCGTTGCTCGTCGCGGGGTGCGGGCTCGGCCTGCTCGTCTCGCAGCTCAACAACTACACGTTGTCGCCGATCGACGAGGAGCGGATCAGCGAGGCTGCCGGGGTCAACTCGGCGGGCGGCTCGTTCGGGCTGTCGTTCGGGTTGGCCTTCGCCGGCGGGATCATGCTCGCGACGCTCGCGTTCACCTTCACCTCGATGGTCGAGGCGAGCGCCGTCATCCCGGCCGAGCAGAAGCAGGTCGTCTATGACGTCCTCGAGAACGATGCGCAGCTGATGTCGAACACGCAGCTCGAAGCGCTGCTCGTCGCCGAGCCGCCAGCGACGTCCGCGGAGATCATCCGGATCAACACGGAGGCCCGACCGTTGGCGCTCCAGGCGGCCCTCCTCGTTCCGCTCCTTGCCGGACTCCTTGGCCTCGCCAATGGCTTCCGGATGATGCGGCTGCCCGATCCCGCTCCATCGACGGCCGCGGAGGGGATGGTCCTCGGCTAGGAGACGACCTGTCTCAGCGAGCGGGCGTCACCTCGAGGATGCTCCTCAACCGCTCGCTCGCCTGGACTTCGGCATCCATCGTCTTCTGGACAGCGCCGCCCATGAGCAATCTCTTGATCCCGCCCAGTTCCGCGCTGAGTGCGAACGTCAGCCGCGTTCCGTCCTCGACCTGCTCCAGGACGTACTCGCCCGTCGGTCGAACCGGTCCTGCGATCGCCTCGAACGCCAGCCGCCGGTTCGGCTCGAACGCGGTGATGCGGTAGTCGGCGTCGATCCGACGGCCGCCAGGGCCCTTGACGCCCTGCTTGTAGATCGTCCCGACGCCGCTTCCCGACACCAGCGCGATGTCGGTGATCCCGGAGCGCCACTTCGGTCCGTTGAGGCCGTCAGCGATGAACGCGAACACGTCGCCGGCCGGCCTGCGGATCGTCACTTCGTGTCGTGCCTGTGGCATCGTCCACCTCGCTCTGCTCGGGTCCTTGGCCGGGACACCGTACACCGCAGACCGTCTCTGGCGGGTGCCGGCCACAGGGCGAATCGAGGGGGTCGATAAGCCGGGACGCGACGCTTACCGCCGGTCCCG
>JBJMNA010000099.1:0-3307 GCA_045804485.1 Chloroflexota bacterium | reverse complement strand
CGCGTGATGCCGCGTCCGCGGGATCGGCAGCAGATCGCGGGCGACGGCGCGTCCGATCGACTCGTGACGAAAGGCGAGCATCCCATCGACTTCGACGACGAAGCCGCCCGCGAGGCCGTCGGCCCATCCGGCCCAAAGGTCCGCGTCGAGCCCCGCAGCGCCGGTCCGCGGCCCCGTCACCGACCGCGGCGCGGCACGGTCGCTGTCTGCGTCGAACGCCGTCGCGACCGCGGCGAGCTGTTCGGTCGTCATCGGGCGTTCGGCGAGCGACATCAGCCGCAGCACCCGACGGCACTCGCGCGACCTGACCGACAGCCGGGCGATGATCAATTCGTCGAGGGACCCGCTGAGCGACGACGAGGGAAGCTCGCGGCGCGCGGCGAGCAGCTCCTCGGTCACGAGCGGCAACCCGCCCGACCGTTCCGCGACGAGGAGCAAGAGGCTCGCCGACGCTCGCTCACCCTCGATCGCCTCGATGAGCGTGGCGAGCTCGTCGCGCTCGAGCGGCGCGAAGGTGACCCTCTCCGCCGGCCGCGGACCGGTGCCGATCGCAGCGAGGTCCGCCGCCCACGGGTCATCCCGCCCGACGACGTCGGGCTGGTGAGAGCCGACGATGGCGAGACGCTGATCCCGCGAGATCCGGGCGAGGAACGTCACCAGCGCCCGGGTCGCCGCATCTGCGCGATGCAGGTCCTCGAGCACGAGGACGACCGGCTGCCGCTCGCCGAGCCGGCCGAGGAGCCCGAGGATGCCCTCGAGCGTCCGAGCCTGGCGCCGCTCGGGGGCCGTCACTCCGCCGCTCCATCCCGTGGGTCGCGCGACATCGAGGACGGGCGCGAGATCGGGCATCAACCGGACGACCTCGGGCGCGGCCGGTCCGAGCAGGTCCGCGAGCTCCGCCATCGGCAGCGCCCGGAGGGTGGGTGCGATGGCCCGGACGAGGGGCCCGTAGGGTTCGTCTGCCCACGCGGGCCAGGCCGTGGCCCGAAGGACCGTCATCCGTTCCGCGACGCCTTCGAGCCGGGTCATCGCCTCGTCGATGAACCGCGTCACGCCGACCCCGGCCGTGCCCTCGAGCAGGATCGTCCGGGCGCGGCCGCCGGCGGCGTCACCGAGGCCTGCCGCGAGACGCCCGAACGCCTCGTCGCGGCCGACGAAGCGCGCGCTCGACTGGGTAGCGGGCATGCCGGCATTCTACGGTCCGCGTCGGCTAGGCTGGCCGTGCATGACCGATCCCAGGCGCGAGCCCCACCCGGCCAACACACTCAACGAGCTGCCGGGCGAAGAATGGCTCTACTTCACGAAGTCGCTCCTCTCGACCGCCTACCCCTCTGAGCTCGGCCATCGCGCGCGCCGGGTCCACGGCGCGAACAAGCCACCGCGGCTCATGGCACGGCTCATCGAGTTCTTCACCCGGACTGGCGACATCGTCCTCGACCCGTTCGCAGGCGTCGGCGGGACGTTGCTGGGCGCGGCGATCGCGCGCGGGCCGCGTCGCGCCCTCGGTATCGAGCTCGATCCGCGCTGGGCGGCCGTCTTCCACGACGTCGTTCGCGACCTGTCGGCGGAACGCGACGGCCTCGGCCCGGAGCTTGCCGACCTCGGACCGGCCGATCCCGGCGGAGTGCGGCGGTTCGAGCCATCGGGGGTCGAGCTGCGCATCGGCGACGCTCTGGCGCTACTACCGACGATCGCGCCCGACTCGATCGACTTCGTCGCGACCGACCCGCCCTACAACCTCCAGCTGCCGATGACGATGGCCGGCGGTCCGCTCGCGGAGACCCACGCGAATCGCCGGACCGACTACGCGATGGTCAGCGATTCGCCGGCCGACCTCGCAAACGCCGCGGACTATCCCGAGTTCCTCGACCGGATGGGGTCGGTGTTCACCGAGCTCCGCCGCGTGTTGCGCGACGGCCGCTACGCCGTCGTCATCGTCCGCGACGCGTACCAGGACGGCCGCTACGTGTTCACGGGGTCGGACCTCGCGGGGCGGGCAGCCGCTGCCGGGTTCGTCCCCAAGGGCGATCTCATCTGGTACCAGGCCGGCACCCGGCTTCGACCGTACGGCTACCCGCGGGCATTCGTCCCGAACATCGTCCACCAGCACGTGCTCGTGCTGCGCAAGGAGGGCGGTCAGGCGCTGCGGCGGCGCGACTCGAGATAGGCGTCGAAGACGTCGGCGTCGATGTCGGATTCGCCCATCGTCCAGCTGTCCGCGACGGTCGGCATCGTCGCGACAGGGGCGTCGACCGGCGGAGGCTCGTCTCCGTCGACGATCTCGCCGAGGACCATCTTGTGGAGCCAGCCCTGCTGGCCGTCCGGGCTGAGCACGAGCCAATAGGCGCCGTACTTCTCGAGCAGCTGGACCTCGTCGCCCTGGTCGAGGTAGCCGATCTCCGAGCCGCGCAGCTCATCGGGTGAGTCGAGGAGCCGGACGACGCGATAACGGATGACCTTCCGTTCGCGTCCCGCCAGCGGGCCGACGAGTCCCTCGCCGAAGGTCAGCCGCGGGGACGACCCGGACGCGTCCCGGACGGGGTCGAACTTCCGCGCCTGGAGCAGCGACGGGCGGCGCCATCGAGGCATCAGCGCCTCGTTGGCCGAGGGCTCGAGCGGCTCCGGTGCCGGCCGCGCGTCGGTCGCGACACCCGCGCCGGCTGATGCGATCCCCGATGGCGGCACGCCACTCCCGGCGCTGGCGCCGACCAGCCGGTTCGGAGCGATCGCGACGCCGGCCGCCGCAGCCCGTGCGAGGACGTCGTCCGACAGCTCGTCCTCACGACGCCGCCGGCCGAACAGCCCGAAGGCCATCGCGGTCGCGACCGCACCCGTCGTCGTGACGAGGGTCGGCGCGAGACCGAGTGACGGGAAGATCGGGCCGTTGAGACCGACGATCGAGAGCACGGCCGCGAGCGGGCCCCATGCCTTGCCGCCGCCGCTCTTGCCATCGCGAGACGGCCCGGTCGGGACATCCGCGGGTCCGCCTCGTGGCCCGCCACTCCCGCCTGTCGTGCCCGGACCGGGGCCACCCTCGCCGCCGTGGCCGAGCGCGCCGACGATCGAGGCGACGAGCAGCGGCGGCATCGTCTCGTCGGCGGAGGCACGGGTGGTCGGCGACGGTGTCGGCGGGGCCTCGTCGGCCGGGGTCGCCGATGGGGTCGGCCTCACCACGGGCCGCGTGGTCGCGACGGGGCGCTCGGTCGTTCGCGGAGCCGGGTCGGAGGTCGGCCTCGGCGTCGGCCTGGCGGTCGGCTTCGGGGTCGGCTTCGGCGTCGGCTCGGGTGCGGCCGGCGTCGGCGTCGGT
>JBJMNA010000098.1:0-11321 GCA_045804485.1 Chloroflexota bacterium | reverse complement strand
TACTCGTCGGTGATCCACGGCCGGAGACCGCGGATGGCGGCTGCCGTCTCCTCGGCGAATCGCCGTTCGACGTAGAGATCGTCGACATAGATGGTCGCCGCGACCGGGACCTCGTTGACCGCGAGCTGCGCCTCATCGAACAGACGCGGCCACGGATGGTGCGCAAGGATCTCCGCCGCGGCCTTGTGCGGCTCGAGCGCCGCGTAGTCCTCGAACATCCACGGGTAGACGTGCTCAGCCGTGAACATGTCTCCATCGCGGATGACGTCGGGCAGCAGTCTGTCGGCCGACCAGCGCGTCGTCACGCCGTCGGCGTACGACGACTCGTGGAGCGTCGCGTAGAGCGGGTTCCGGGTGAAGCCCTGGCCACGCGCGACGTCGTGGCCGAACGCCGCCGAGTCCATCGGCAGTTCGAGGAGATGGTGGAGGTACTCCCACCCCGCGCTGTCACCGAGCCACATCCCGAGCTGCCGGAACCGCCGCCGGGTCAGCCGCTCCCCCGTCGGCAGGAGATAGGGCTCCTGGTCGAGCCGACGGTGGATCTCGCGGACGCGCGGACGATCGTCGGGATAGCGGTCGAAGTAGCGCTCGTTCATGTCGATGACGCGTTCGTAGGTCGCACCGTAGATGTCGTCGACGGAACGGCCGATGGGCGCGAGCCCGCCGGTGATGAACGCCTCGCGCAGCCCGTCGGGCGCGATCGAGAGGTACGTCATCGACGTGAAGCCACCGAAGCTCTGGCCGAGCACGCTCCAGCGATCGACGCCGAGCTCGCGCCGGATCGCCTCGGCGTCACGGACGATCGAGTCGGCGCGGAAGTGCGTCAGATAGTCGGCCTGCGCCTCTGGCGTGGCGCCCGGGATGTCGCGGCCGACAGGCGTCGAGCGACCCGTCCCGCGCTGGTCGAGGAGCAGGACGCGGAAGTCGAGCAGCGCGCGCGCCATCCAGCCGGTCGGCGGCGCGGTCGGGCGTGTCGCCTCCATCCCGGGGCCGCCCTGGAGGAAGACGAGATACGGCGTGTCGGCCCGGGCGTCCGGCGCCGCGACCTCGCGAGTGAAGACGCTGATCGTCGGACCATCGGCGTTGGCGTGGTCGAGCGGGACGGTGTGCTCGCGCTCGGTGAGGACGGCTCCGGGGACGTGGTAGGTCGTGGTCATCGGCCGATGGTAGCGGCCGCGCGCGACGGACAGCGGACCGCTGCCGGACGACTGAGGCCACCGATGGTTCAATGTCCGCATGACCGCAACCGCGTTCACGCGCCGTGCGTTCCTCGCCGATCTCGGTCGAGGATCGGTCGCGCTCGCTCTCCTGTCTGTAGCAGGGTGCGGGTCGTCATTGACGGCTGCGTCGTCCCGGCCCTCGAACGCTTCCGGCTCGGCCGGTGCGTCGCCGGCGGGTGCATCCGGCGGCCCGACACGCGCCTCAGCGAGTCCGCCTCCCGACTCCGGCGGGCCGGCCGCCTGGACGCGCGTGAACCTCGGGTTCGTGTCCGCGTACATCCTCGTCCGCGGCGGCGAGGCGATCGTCGTGGACACCGGCGTCGCGGGGAGCGACGACGAGATCGCCACGGCGCTCGGTGGCATCGGTCTCGGCTGGTCGGACGTCGGTCACGTCATCCTGACCCACAAGCATCCCGATCACGCCGGGAGCATCGAGGCCGTGCTCACGTCCGCAACGTATGCGAAGGGATATGCCGGCGCGGCGGACCTTCCCGCGATCGCGGCGCCTCGTCCCCTGACGGCCCTCGCCGACGGCGCCACGGTCGCAGGCCTTCGGATCGTCGCGACGCCCGGGCACACGATCGGGCACATCTCGGTTTTGGATGAGGCGAACCGGATCCTGGTCGCAGGCGACGCGCTCGGGACCGTCGGCGGTCCGCTCGCCGGGTCGAACCCGCAATTCACCGAGGACGCAGCGGCCGCGAAGGCCACCGTGATCAAGCTCGGCAACCTGGAGTTCGAGACGCTCCTCGTCGGCCACGGAGATCCCATCCTGACGGGTGCCAGCGCACAGGTGAAGGCACTCGCCCAGCGTTGAACTTGATGCGCGGCGCATTGGCACAGACGATTGCAACGCGCCTGAAACTTGCGAGTCGCGGAGGAGCCGCGGCACCATGCGGGCATGTCCCAGACTGTCCCGGCCGATCGGTGATCGACCGTCGTTTCGACCGATGATGGGCCGGGTCAGCATCAGCATCAGGGTCATCCCTTCGAGCGATACGGCCTTCCGGACCCACGTCGAGAGACTCGCCGCCCGCCAGGCCTTCCCGAGCGCGAGCGCCCTCGGGACGCGGCTGCGAACGCTGTTCCCGCGCGTCCTCGTCCGCCCCAGTGAGGTGTCCGGCCAGGACAACCTCTGGTACGTCTACCGCGACGGGGCGTGGGCGACAGCAGATGCGAGCTGGTGGTTCGACGACCACACGCCCCGGGTGACCGTGTCGATGGACGGCTGGATCGAGCAGGCGAACGCGCAGGCGCGAGCCATCCTCGGGCTGGCCCCGGGCGACACCATGTCGCATCAGCTGACCGACTTCGTCGCCCCCGGCACGTTCGACGACGCGACCGACCTGTTCGCCGTCGTGGCCGATGGACACGAGCTCGCGGTCACGATGGTCCTCCGGCCGACGAGCGGCGAGCTGATCGCATGCGACGTCCGCGCATGGCCACAAGGCGACAAGATCGTCGCTGCCTTCCGGCTCGCCGACGACGTCTCGGTCCCGCCGTCAGGCGATGACATCGTTTTGCCGACGCTCGCCTGTCATCCCGCGGGCGACGTGCTGTTCCACCGGTACGCCGCCGATGCCCTGACGCGCATGCCCGAGCCGACGCCCGACCGCCTGGCGCTTCGTCTGCGGCGTCTCTATCCGCACGCGCGTGTCGAGGCACGTGACGACGGCTGGACGGTCTACCGAGACGCGCCGGGAGTCGCGGAGCCGACCGATCAATGGTGGCGCGCGGATGGGCTGCCGGCGGTCCGCTACGACGGCCAGGGCCGGATCTTCGAGGCGAACGACGCCGCGGTCGAGCTGCTCGGAACACCGCTCGTGGGTCGACATTGGCAGGAGCTGGTGACGGCCGGCACCACCGAGCAGGTGAGCGCCGTGCTCCGCTTGATCGCCGATGTCGGCTGGGCCGAATCGCGCTTCAGGATGCCCGGTGCCGACGGCTACTTCTTCGAGTTCGACTCGTACACCGAGGTGGCTCGAGACAGCTACCTGACGATCATGCGGCGGCGAGCACCCGACTGAGGGGTCGGCCGACGACGCGGGCGCCGCCGGTCGTGAGGGGGGTTGGGGTGGCCTACGGGTTTCGAACCCGTAACCTTCGGAGCCACAATCCGATGCTCTGCCGTTGAGCTAAGGCCACCGCGGAAACGCCCGTCGTGGCGACCGGCCCGAAGGCGGTCTGCACGAGCGACGGCAGTATAGCGGTCCTGCGAACCTGCCCAGATCGACGGCGGCCCGCCAGGCTTGACGCGAGTCCCGTTTTTCGGGACATCACCGAACCGTACCCGACCCCCGCAGCCTGCTCGCGACCTCTCCGGACCCGCCGGTACCTGGGGGCTACGCCTCAGGGACCTTCGCGCCGAGGACACCCAGGTAGACCGAACCTACCGTGACCGCAGCACCGGCCACCACCTCAAGGTAGAGCCTCGGAGCGACCTGACCAGATGCCCCATCGCCTCGGTCCCACTGTCCCGCCGCGCACGTCCGTCGCCGCCGCGCACCGGACGACCTCGTCACCACGCCGGCTTGCTGTGGCCGTCGCGGCGCTGTTCGCCGTGACGTCGATCTTCGCCTTCGCGACGCCCGCTCGGACCTTCGCGTGGGACGCCGGCTCCTTCAGCTCCTCGTCCGAGGCAGAGCTCGTCACCCTCACCAACCGGAGCCGCGCGAACGCCGGCCTACCGGCCCTCAAGGTGGACTCGACGTTGACGTCCGTTGCACGCTGGCGGAGCAAGGACATGATCGTCCGTGACTACTTCAGCCACACGATCCCGGGCTACGGCAAGGTCTGGGACAAGCTCGCCGCGATCCACTACTGCTACAAGGTCGGTGGCGAGAACATCGGCTGGAACAACTACCCCGACGACATCGCGACCGCCGCCGAGCACCAGATGTTCATGGACTCGGCCGGCCATCGCGAGAACATCCTCGGGACGTGGGATCACATCGGCGTCGGCGCCTACAAGGGCAGCGACGGCCGGAAGATGTGGACCGTCCTCTTCGCCGTCAAATGCGGTACATCGGCGACGCCCAAGCCGACGCCCAAACCCACCCCGAAGCCGACCCCGAAGCCGACGCCGAGGCCGACCCCCAAGCCCACGCCGAAGCCGACATCGGGCTCCGTCCGGCCGACCCCTCGGCCGACGCCGCGACCGACACCGAGGCCGACTCCCAAGCCGACGTCGCGGACGACCCAGACGGTGAAGACGCCCGCCCCGACGCCGAAACCCACGCCCCGGCCGACACCCGTGCCGACTCCCTCGGTCGCGGCTCCGAGCGCCACCACGCCCCTCGACGGACGCGACGCGGAGCCGACCGACGGAGACGCGCCCAGCGCCGCCATCACTCCTCCGCCAAGCCAGGTTCCGGGTGACCGGGACTCGGCCGGCGGCACCATCAGCCTGCGAGTCGTCGATGACGGAGGGACCCACGGTCTCCTCGAGTCGATCGTCGGTGGCGTCGCCGGGCTCTTCTTCGGAGGCTGACCCACGATGGCCATCGCAACACGTACCCCCCAGCCGGCGCCCGTCGTCCCGGTCGACCCCGTCGAGCCGGTCGTCGAACGCGGCGAAGTCGCGAGCGATAGCGCCGTCCGGTGGGTCGCGACCGAGGCGATCCTCGAGGCGCGTGACCTCACCAAGTCGTACCCGGTCGGAGGGACGACGGTCGAGGCTCTCCGTGGCGTCTCGCTCACCGTGCTCCCGGGCGAGTTCGTCGCGCTGATGGGTCCGTCGGGCTCTGGAAAGTCGACTCTCCTTCAGGTCCTCGGCGGACTCGACCAGCCGACGAGCGGCGAGGTCATCCTCGAGGGCCAGACGATCAGTCAGCTGTCGGACGACAAGGCGACCCGGCTTCGCCGCGACCGCACGGGTTTCGTGTTCCAGTCGTTCAACCTGATCCCGCTGCTCGACGCGGCTGAGAACGTCGCCCTGCCGTTCACCATCGCGGGCGACGACCCGACCCGCGGCGAGCTCCGCGAGCGGATCAGCGACGTCATCGGTCTCGTCGATCTCACCGGCAAGGAGCACCACAAGCCGGACCAGCTGTCCGCGGGCGAGCAGCAGCGTGTCGCCATCGCCCGCGCGCTCGTCACCCGTCCAGCGCTTCTCTTCGCCGACGAGCCGACGGGCAACCTCGACTACACGACGGGGACCGAGATCCTCGACGCGCTCTGGCGGTCGTGCATCGGGCGTGGCCAGACCATCGTTCTCGTGACACACGATTCCAAGGCGGCCGCGTACGCCGACCGCGTGCATGTCATCGGTGACGGCCGGATCCGCGAGACGATCGAGCTCGGACGGCGCGAATCGCACGACGCGGCTCCGCTGATCCGCCGTCTCGCCAAGCTCGGCCTGTAGCGGCTCGACATGATGTCCTTGCACCGGCTTGCCGTTCGAAGCCTCCGGTCACACCCGCTGCGTGCCGGCTTGAGCTCGCTCGGGGTCGCCCTTGGCGTCGCCGTGCTGGTGTCGGGGATGGCCACGACGGCCGGCGTTGACGCGTCGATCCAGACGACCGTCAGCAATCTCCTCGGTCGCGCCGACCTTCGGGTCGCGGCGTTCGGCGAGAACGGACTGACGGAGGCAACCGTCGCGACCATCGCCGGCACGCCCGGAGTCGCCGTCGCGGCACCCGCGCTCGAGCGGCGGACCTATCTCCAACCGGCACTCGGCGCCGCACCGACCGCGGGACTCCCTGCGGCCGTGACCGTCGTCGGCATCGATCCAGCGATCGATCCGCGGCTCCACGCACTGGCGCTCACGTCGGGCGATCCCCTCGACGATGCCACGGGACGCATCGCGCTCATCAGCGAGCGACTCGCGACAGCTGATGGGTTGTCGATCGGATCGCCGCTGACACTCGAAGGCCTCGGCGGCACTGTCTCGGTGCGGGTCGTCGGCATCGTCGCCGGCGCCGGCCCATCCGATGACGCCCTCGGGCGGACCGTGGTCGTGCCGCTATTGACCGCGCAGGGGGTCTTCGGAAGTACGAACGTGACTCGCGTGGACATCGGCCTCGACGACGGCGCAACGCTCGCTGGCGTCGAAGACGGCCTCCAGGCTCGCCTCACGACCCAGCCCTACGTCCTGTCGACTCCGGCCGACATCGCGGCGACGCTGCGTGCGTCCACGACCGACTTCGCAGTGACGACGGCGCTCCTCGCGGCCATCGCCCTGTTCGCGGGCGCGTTCCTGATCTTCAACACGCTGTCGATGACCGTGGCCGAGCGGATCCGCGAGGTTGGCCTCCTGCGGGCCGCCGGCGCGAGTCGCCGGCAGGTCATGTCGTTCATCCTCGTCCAGGCGCTGATCCTCGGCGCCATCGGATCCGCCGTCGGTCTCGCCGTCGGCTGGGTCCTCGCGCAGGGCATCGCCTCGGCGATGGGGACCATCGGGTCCGCTGCCGTTGGCAGCCCGGTGCTTCCACTCGATTCCGCCGTCCTCGCCGTGCTCGTCGGCATCGGCGTCACCGTCGCCGCAGCGGTCGAGCCCGCCCGCCGGGCCAGCAGGATCCAGCCGGTCGAGGCACTTCGCGCGCACCTCGACCCGGGGACGGCCCGATCCGCCCGTCTTCGCTGGCTCGCCGTCGTGTTCGGCGTCGTGGCGGTCGTCGGGATCGTGATCCTGCCCCGCGCGGCCGGCGACGTCGCGGTCGTGCAGGGCCTGACCATCTACGCGGTCTTGCTGGGTGCGACGCTCCTGATCCCGTTCCTTCTGCCGGCGATGGCGCGCCTCGCGGGCATCCCGTTCGGCTTCGTCATGCGCGTCGAGGAGCGGCTCGCGCGGAGCTCGGTCGTTCGCGACCGGAGCCGGACGACGTTGACGCTCGGCGCGCTGACCGTCGGCCTGGCGATGATCGTCGCCCTCGGTGGCGTCGCACAGCACGCGCGCGCAGCCGCAGCGGGCTGGATCGACGACGTCATCCCTGGCGACCTCGTCCTGACGTCCATCCGACCCATCGCCGCCGACGTGGGCATCGACACCGACCTCCTCGACACATCACCCGAGATCGCGAGCGTCACGCCGATCGGGCTGTTCGATGTCGCGGTCAAGGGCAGCCGCACGGACGCCGCCGCCGTCCGGGGCGCTCAGCTTGCCGCAGACGGTCGCCTCACCTTCGTGGCGGGCGATCGGACGACGGCCCTCGCCGCCCTCGACGCCGGGGGATCGACCATCGTCCCGGTCAGCATCGCCGAACGCTTCGGTCTTGCCCTCGGTGACCGTGTTCCCGTCCCGACGGCATCGGGCGCCGTGCTGGACCTGCGCGTGGCGGGCATCGTGGAACGCTCGATCCCGGGACACGCCGGCGAGTCGATGCTCATCGGATGGAGCGATGCGACGGACCGGCTCGGTGTCGCCGGCGCGGACATGTTCGCGTTGCGGCTGACACCCGGGAGCGCGTCGGGCGCGGCAGTCATGGATGGCCTCCGGGCGACCGCGACGGGGCTCGCCCTTGAGCTGGTCACCCTCGACCAGGTCGACGGCGCGATCGGCGAGACGCTCGGACGCGTCTTCACAGTCTTCGACGCTCTCGCTGCGGTCGCCGTGCTCATCGCCGCGCTCGGCATCGTCAACACGCTGACGATCAACGTCATCGAACGCGTCCGCGAGATCGGGATCCTCCGCGCCGCGGGCATGACGCGCCGCCAGGTGTGGCGCTCGGTCGTCGTCGAAGCCGGGGTGCTCGGTCTGTCGGGCGCGATCCTTGGCATCGTGCTCGGGCTCGGCGTCGGGGCCGCGATGGTCGTCCTCGCGGGCGGTCGCATGGATCTTGGAGCCGGGATCCCGTGGCTTGCGCTCGTCTTTGTCGTCGTCCTCGGGGTCGGCGTCGCGATGCTTGCGGCGGCGTATCCGGCGCGTATCGCCAGCCAGCTCTCGATCGTGAGGGCCGTCCACTTCGAGTGAGCCGATGCTAGACTCGGCGGCGTGGTCACGGAGGTCGTGACCCTCGACCGGAGTCCCGATGACGATCGCCATCCCGAGGCTCGATCGCACGACCGCGGCTGATCGCGGACTGACGCTGGCAGACTTCCTCGTTCCCATCCCCGTCGGAGAACGTCTCAACGCGCGCGTCCGTCACGTCCTGCTCATCGCCGCCGGCGCGCTGTTCATCTACCTGACCGCACGGGTGACGATCCCGCGCGACCCCGTTCCATGGACGGCACAGACGTTCGGCATCCTCGTCGTCGCCGGCGCACTCGGCGCGCGACGTGGATTTGCCGCCGTCGCGCTATATGTCCTGCTCGGGCTGGTGGGCCTGCCGTTCTTTGCCGAGGGCAAGGGCGGGACGGCGGTCCTCCTCGGCCCGACCGGCGGTTACCTCATCGGCTTCCTCGTCGCGGGCATCCTCGTGGGCCGTCTCGCCGAGCTTGGCTGGGACCGGCGGATCGGCGGAGCCGTGGCGATGATGGCGCTCGGCACGCTCGTCATCTATGCGATCGGGCTGCCGTGGCTGAGTGCCAGCCGGCACCTGTCCGTCGGCGACACGATCTCTGCCGGTCTCACGCCGTTCATCGCCTGGGATGCCGCGAAGATCCTCGTCGCGGGCGGGATCTTCCCGGTCGCGTGGTGGCTCATCGGCCGCCGTCCCGACGACCGCTGATTCACGCCTCCACGGGCACGCGCGCGTCGGTCTTGTGCGCGTCGGCAGGTGATGTCGGGACGTCGCGCTTCAGCGCCTCGCTGAGGCTTCGATACGACTGCCGGAGCAGCCGCGCCACCTCGGGCCAGTAGGTCTCGCCCCGACCGCGCGGGCCGTCGGGGTCCACCGTCGCGCCACGATCGCGGATCTCGGCCGCGATCCCGCGCAACCGGCCCGCCTCCGCGACGCGCTCGCGCGGGATGTCATACAGCGTCGCGTACAGGTCCGTGATCGACTCGCCGGCCGCAGTTCCCGCGGCGAGCCCGATCTCGCGCCGGACGACCCACCAGCGAAGTTCGTGCCGCGCGACGGCGTCCGCATCGACGTGGTCGGGAAGGCCGAGCATCCGGTAGCCGCGGACGATGTCGGGCGCGAAGCGCTCGTAGTCACCGGTCGCGCGCGCGAAGCCGGCCGCGGCTCGCGTCAGCAGGACGCTCGCCGCGAGCGCGCGCGGCCACGACACGTGTGCCTGCTCGCGGATCGCCATCACGAGGAGCCCGAACAGGCGCGCTGGCTGGCGGCGGTAGTACGCCTTCCACATGCGCGTTTCGAGCCTGGCGAGTTCATCCGGGTCGAAGTCCGACCCCCAGTGCGTCCCCGGCATCCGCGGTGTCCCTCCGTGACCTCCGATATCGTGCACCCATGGCTACGCGAACGCACGCGCCGCGGATGACTGCCACGCGATCGCTGGCTGGCGTGTCGGACGGCCGTGCTCGGGATCCCGGGCGGTACGGACCTGAGTCCGAGGCATGGCGCCTCAACCGTGAGGCGATGCTGCTGCTCGGCGCCGGTCCGCGGGCGCTGCTCCTCCAGCTCGCGCATCCAGCTGTCGCGGCCGGGGTCGCCGACCATTCGGACTTCCGGGTGGACCCGTGGCGGCGTCTCGCGGGCACGCTGCGGAGCTACCTCACGATCGTCTACGGCTCGACCGCGGCTGCCAATGGCGAGATCCGTCGGCTCAACGCGCTCCACCGGACGATCGTGGGAGCCGGCTATTCCGCGCGCGATCCCGCGCTGTCGCTCTGGGTCCACGCGACGCTCGTCGAGTCGACGATCGCGGTCTATGACGCCTGGCTCGAGCCCCTCTCGCGTGCGCGCCGCGAGACGTTCTACGCCGAGACCCGACCGATCGGCCGGGCGTTCGGTGTGCCGGACGAGATGCTTCCGGTCGACCTCGAGGCGTTCGAACGGTATGTCGCGGAGATGCTCGCACCCGGTGGACCGGTTCGCGTGTCGGACGTTGCGCGCGAGCTCGCGGGGGTCGTGCTGCGGCCTCCGTTGGCGCCGCTTGCGCCGTTGCTGCCTGGGCCCGCGGCAGCGGTCGCGGCCGCGCTCGAGCGGATCCCGGCTGATGCGTACGCCTGGACGCTGTGGCCATCGATCGGGCTGCTGCCACCGAGTGTTCGGGAGGACTACAGGCTGGCATGGGGCGCCCGCGAGCGGCTCGTGGCCGGCTGGCTCGTGGCTGGCTGGCGCGCGTGGCGCCCGCTGCTGCCGGCCGGTTTCCGTCAGATGCCCAAGGCACTCGCGGCCGACCGCCGGGTCGCGTAGGCGCACGGCGCCGGCCAGATTCCCATGCGATGGGCATAAGGCACGATTCGTCCCCCGGAACCGCTCCAGACCCGCCATCTACTTCGGTCGCGACGCTCAGCCGGCCGACGAAGTGCGGAGAGTCGTTGCCGAACGCTCGCGACACGGGAATCCGACGATTTCGGTCCGCGGCGCGACCGCGCGGCCGGGCCGGGGCGCGAAACGCCCGGCTCAGTAGATCGACGGGAACCGCGGCGCGAACAACGTCCCGGCGAGGTCGAGCGGCGTTCCGTCGTCGAGCGCCTTGAGCAGTGTCTGCGTCGTGGAGATCCGCCCGGCGTTCGCGGCCACGTAACCACGGAGCGCAGCCCAGAACGCGGTCGAGCCCATCCGGCGACGGGTGTCGTCGATGAGGTTCCCGCCCTGGATGTAGATCTTCTCGTAGTAGCACGCCGCGCTGTACGAATAGATCGTCCGGTCGAGCGTCGCCTTGGCGCAGCGGCTCGCGCGTCGGAGCCCGAGGACGTAGCGCGCCATGAAGTCAGTTGCGGCCTCGTCGGCGAAGGGCTGCTTCGCCTGGTCGTTGCCGACGATCCCGTAGAACCACTGGTGCGCGGTCTCGTGAGCCGCGAGGTAGCGGAGGTTTGCGGCGGCCTGGCCGGTCGGGATCCAGATGAGCGCTGGCGACTCCATGCCATAGGCGCCGGCGGACTGGGCGACCCGGAACGTCCGATGTGGGTAGGACCCGAGGCGCTTCTCGATCGCGTCGAAGGCGTCCGCGGCGGCGTCGAGCATCGCGGCTCCTGGCGCCCCGGGCCGGTAATAGACGCGGACGATCGAGTCGCGGACCACGCGCGACTTGGTGCGGTAGTCGGTGGCGGCGGTGACGGTGAAGTCGCGGACGTTCGTGGCGGCGAAGACCTGG
>JBJMNA010000097.1:0-12654 GCA_045804485.1 Chloroflexota bacterium | reverse complement strand
GATGTACCGGCAGGGACCGATCTAGGTTCCGATTCCATCACAGCCGGCGGACGACGGACCGGATGCACGCTCGCGGTCGCGTTCATGCGCAACGGTTCTGCAAGCGGGCACGGGTGTCCGGAAACCGCCCGCCGCGACGGAGGCGGCGATGCTACGAGCCTCGGCCGGTCGGCGCGACCGTCCCGACAAGGAGGCCACCATGCCCAACGACGAACAGTCCGAAGCCGCCGGCACGCCGCCGTCAGGACCGTCAGGCGATCCGCTGGCCCGACCCGACGAGCCGGGCGCCTACGTGGGGAACCGGCCCGAACGGCAGGCCGAGACGATCCCCGGTGGCGTCCGCGACGACGACGAGCGGATCGCCGCTCATTCGACGCAGCGGGAGCCCGTCATCGACGACTCCGACGATCCACCGGACCTCCGCGAGGCGGGCGAAAACCACTGAAGGTCGCGGAGACCGTTCTACGCTCGGCGTTCAACCGCCGGCGAGGTGCGGCCGGTCCATCAGCCACACGCCGTTGATCAACACCAGGTCCCACGTCCCGTACCAATGACGTGACGGGCCTGAGCTGCGGTGTTCCGTGATGTCGATGTAGACGACTGCCGTGCGATTCGCCACGCTCATGCGCTCGATGCGTAATCGGTTGATGTCGATCTGGGTCGTGGCGTCGAATCTGCCGTTGATGTATCTGCTCGGTGGGTACTGTGCGCGCATCCGCGGGCTCCACAGCGCGGCCGCCGCGGAATAGTCGTGCGCGACGACGAGCCGATAGAACCGAGCGACCGTCTCGGCTGGGTCTCGCGCGGGTGCCGCGGCGACGGTCACCGGTCGGCGCGTGGGCCGAGGTGTCGGGCGTGGGGTCGCCTTGGGGATCGGCCGGGCCACAGGGGCGACCGTCGGGTTCGCCGGGCGCGGAGTCGGCTTGGGCGTCGGCGCAGGGGTCGGCGTCGGCGCAGGGGACGGTGACGGAGAGGGTGACGGCGATGGCGTTGCCGTCGGAGTAGGGGACGGAGTCGGGTCGGGCGTGAGGACCGCGACCGCAGCGACCGACGGGGCCGGCTGCGAGGTCTCATCCGCGACGGCACCGCCACGATCGCCGTCGCCGAACATCATGATGGCACCGGTCGTTCCGGCGATGAGAAGCGCGATCGCCGCGATCGCCGCAGCGAACGGCGACAGGGCCGCACGACGCCGACGACGTGGCACCTGCGTTGCGGCGAGATCTGCTTCGACCGCCGCGGACGGCGATGTCCACGGGAGCGCCGCGAGCGTCGCCGCTCGCGCGGCATCGCGGGGCCTGCTGGCCGGATGACGGACGCCGCCGAGCTCTCGGACGCGGAATCCGTCGAGTTCCGCGACGACCTCGGCCGCGGATGAGGGACGCGCCTCCGGGTTGCGCTCGAGGAGGCGCATGACGGTCTGCTCGAGGGACACCGGCACCGTCGGGTCGATGGTCCTGATCGCCGGAGGGTCGACCCGGAGCCTCTCGAGCGCGACGGCCGCTGGGGTCGGTCCGTCGAACGGGCGGACGCCGGTGAGGGCCTCGTAGAGCACGACACCGAGCGAGTAGAGGTCCGAGCTCGGGCCGACCTCCTCGCCCATGACCTGCTCGGGGCTCGCGTACTGGGGAGATCCGATCATCCCACCCGTGGTCACGCCCGTGTCGGTGGCGGCCCGCGCGATGCCGAAATCGGCGACGCGCACGTCGTCGTCCGCGTCGACCAGGATGTTCGCGGGCTTGATGTCCCGATGGATGATCCCCCGCGCGTGCGCGAACGACAGCGCGCGCGCCGTCTCGATCCCGATCCGGACCGCGAAGGCGACCGAAAGCCGCCCCGAGCGGTCGAGGATCTCGTGGAGGTCGGCACCCTCGACGAGCTGCATGACGATGTAATCGCTGCCCGACTCGGGGTCCGTCCCGGTGTCATAGATCGTGACGATGTTCGGGTGGTGGAGCGACGCGGCATGCCGCGCCTCGCGCCGGAACCGCTCCACGAAATCGGGGTCGTCCGCGAACCCCGGACGCAGCACCTTGACCGCGACGTCACGGTCAAGGAGCTCGTCATGGGCACGGTGGACGACGGCCATGCCGCCCTGACCGATGATCTCGAGCAGCCGATAGCGGCCGGCGAGCGTTCGCTCGGTCATGACCATACGTCAGGGCTCGAAGACGACCTTGAACGTCCCCGCTTCCTTCCGCTGGAAGCGTTCGTACGCCTCCGGAGCGTCGTCCAGGCGGACGTGGTGGCTGGCGAACGTCTCGAGACCGAGCACGTCGCGGTCGATCACGAGGGGCATGAGGTCATCCGTCCAGCGGCGAACGTTCGCCTGGCCCATCCGGAGTGTCACCTGCTTGTCGAACAGGGTCATCATCGGCAACGGGTCGACCATCCCGCCGTAGACGCCGATGATCGAGATCGTCCCGCCGCGGCGGACCAGCTCGACCGCCGTCTTGAGCGCCGCGAGCCGATCGATGCCGGCTCGCTCCATCATCGGCCCGGCGACGGCATCCGGCATGATCGTCGTCATGTCGTGCGCGAGCTTCGCCGCGGCGTCGCCGTGAGCCTCCATGCCGACCGCGTCGATGACGGAGGCCGGGCCGCGGCCGTTGGTCATCTCGCGGATCGCGGCGATCGCGTCGGCGCTGCCGTCGGTGACGTCGAAGGTCTCGACCCCGAGGGCTCGCGCCCGCTCGAGCCGGTCCGGGACGAGATCGAGCCCGAAGATCGGGCCGATGCCGAGATGCCGCGCGACCCGCGCCGACATCTCACCGACCGGCCCCAGGCCGAGGATCGCCAGCGCGCCCCCCGATGGAACGTCGGCGTACTGGACGGCCTGCCACGCCGTCGGCAGGACATCGGACAGGTAGAGGAAACGGTCGTCGGGCGGTCCTTCCGGGACCTTCACCGGACCGTAGTCGGCGAACGGTACCCGCAGGTACTCCGCCTGCCCACCGGGAACCTCGCCATAGAGCTTCGTGTAGCCGAAGAGCGCCGCGCCCTTGTCCTCGCTCCGGATCTGGGTCGTCTCACACTGCGACTGGAGACCCGACACGCACATGTCGCATCGGCCGCACGCGATGTTGAACGGCACGACGACGCGATCGCCGACGGCGATCGTCGTGACCGCCGGTCCCACGGCCTCGACGATGCCCATCGGCTCGTGGCCCAGGATGTCGCCTTTCTCCATGAACGGGGCCAGGACTTCGTACAGATGGAGGTCGGACCCACACAGACCGCTCGAGGTGACGCGGATGATCGCGTCGTTCGGCTCGACGAGTGTCGGGTCGGGTACGGTCTCGACGCGGACGTCACGCTTTCCCTGCCAGGTCACGGCTTTCATCGGGTCCTCCCACAAGCTGGGCGCCACGGCCGTGCGTCTGGGTCCGATGCCGTCGAAGCGCGATCGGCCGAAGGATGCAACGCCCGTGGTCGCACCGAGACCACTTCTCTTCCGGACGGCGATTGCGACCCGCTTGCAACCGTTCGCTGGCCCCAGCGCCGGGGGACTGGCAGACCGTTGTTATGACGCTTCCGGAGCGGTCAGACGAGCCGGACGCGCCCTGTCGCCCATCCTCAGCGAGGCATCCCGCGCACGGCGGCTGCAGACGACGAAGCGATGTCAAGATCAGAACACGCCACCACCACCATCCTCCCGGGGCATCAGGGCGGCGACGGTCGCGTCCCAGCGTCGCCGCTGTCGGTCTCGGCCTGCTCGACGGGCCCGGCTGGCACGCGACCGGATCCGGAGACCCTTGTCACGAGGGGCACCAACCGCTGGAGCCGCGAGGGCGAGCCAACGATCTACCTCGCGAGTGACCCGGGTGTCGCGCTGGCCGAGCTCGGCCGTCACTGGGACGAGCAGTCCGGCGACGTGGCAGTCTGGACCGTGACCCTCGAGCTCGCCGCTGCCGCCGATCTGCGCGACGCGTCCGTCCGCGCGCGCCTCGGCGTCCCGGACGACCCATCATGGATCTTCGACGTCGAGCGATGTCAGTCGCTCGCGTCGCGCGTCCGCGAGGCCGGCACCCACGACGGGATCGTCGTTCCGTCGGTCGCGATGCTGGACGATCCGGCCCGCTGGAACGCTGTCGTCTTCGTCGATCGGCTCCCTCGAACGCTCGCGGATGCCGTCGCGGTCGAGGGTCAGGTGACGTGGATAAAACGGCCGCGATGAGCCTGACCATCGGCGGCTGACGCCGTCGCCAACCGTGAGTACCATGGCCGCGAACGCCACCGTCACGTGGCGACAGATGAGGGACCGGCCGACATGGAATTCGTGGTCGCCACGGGCATCGAATGCTCTGCGCCGATCATCCGCGGAGGGATCCGTCGCGACCAGTTGCTGCTCACCGACCACTGGCGGAGGTTCGAGGAAGACTTCGACCTGATCGCCGGCCTCGGCATCACGCATCTGCGCTACGGCGTCCCATTCCACATCGTCGCCCGGGATCCGTCGAACTTCGACTGGGCGTGGACGGACCTCGCGCTGGCGGCGCTGCGCGAGCGCGGGATCGAGCCGATCGCCGACCTCCTCCATTTCGCTGTCCCCGACCACCTGCACGGCATCGGCGACGCCGGCCTGCCGGCGGCCTTCGTCGACTACGCGGCGGCGTTCGCCGACCGGTACCCGTGGATCCGCCTCTACACGCCCGTCAACGAGCCGTTCGTCACCGCGCTCTTCTCGGCCAAGAACGGCTGGTGGAACGAGCAGCGCCGGAGCGACCGTGCATTCGTCCGGGCGCTCGACAACGCAGCGACGTGCGGCGTCGAGGGGATGCGCCTGATCCGGCAACGTCGCTCGGATGCCATCTTCCTCCAGAGCGACGCGTGCGAGTCGTGGGTCGCCACCGAGCCGGCCGCCGACCGTTCGGCGCGCTTCCTGACCGAACGCGCATATCTCGGTTTCGATCTCACGTTCGGACGTCCCGTGAGCCCGATGATGCGTGCCTGGCTTCGTCGGACGGGGATGCCCGCAGCCCGCCAGGACTGGTTCGAGCGGAACGGTTCCGACGAGGGATGCATCATCGGCCTCGACTACTACGAGGGCAACGAGCGGACCATCGACGCCCAGGGCAACGTCTCCACCGCGGTCCGACGCGGCTTCGCGTCACTCGCGCGCGACGTCTATGCCCGCTACGGCATGCCGCTCATGCTCGCCGAGACGAACAACCACGACGAGCGGGCCGTGGACTGGCTGGCCGAGACCTGGAACGACACCATCGAGATGCGCGATGCCGGGCTGCCCATCCGCGGTTTCTGCTGGTACAGCCTGACCGACCAGGTGGACTGGGACACCTGCATGCGCGAGGCGAACGACACGATCAACACCTTCGGGCTCGTGGACATGGCGCGCGTCCGGCGTCCGGTCGGCCACGCCTACGAGAGGCTCGCGCGGTCGGCGCGCGACGGGATCGCGGTCGCGATGGAACGAGTGCCGAAGGCCGCCTGACTCTTCGACGGCGCGCGACCCCGGCCGTCGCCGGAACTAACCGCGCTGGGCGACGAAGCCCGCCTGGTACTCCTCGCGGAGACGCTCGATGTCGTCCGCTGCCCGCTGGGCATCCGGTGATCCGAAAGGAGCGACTTCGAGCCGGAGCTGCGCCTCGCGCCAGTTCGCCAGGATCGTGTCAAGCGCTCGAGGCTCGAAGTTCGCCAGCGGTTCGCTCCCGGTGAGCTCACCTGCCTCGCGTCGGCGTGCCGCTTCCTGGGCCACCTGCAACTGCAGCTGCGACCAGCGGAAGGCGAGCCTGCTGACGCGTTCGACCTCGACGGCCTTGGCCACGAACTCGGGGGAGCCGAGCGGCAGATCGTGCTTCGCGGTCTCGGCTTCCTGCATGCCGTTGATCCATTCGAGCATCTGGTCGGAGAGGGCATGCGCCTCGCGTTGATCGGTCATCACGGGGGAAACGCTACGACGACGGGGTGCCTGCCTTCGGCACGGTGATGCCCGTGGGAGTTGCAATCTGATGACGGTCCGCCGAGGCGACAGGGCGGGTGCGCCGCATCAGGGCAGCGCGCCACCCACCGGATCCGACCATGTCCAGAGGTCGCCGTTCAGCCGAACGCGCTCGATGACATCCGTGAAGCTCGGCCGGAGGCCCTTGAGCTCGCCTTTGGCCGCGGCGGCGACCTCGTCCCAGGTGAGCGGTGTCGACACCTGCGGGATGGCCGTCGCGCGCGGCGAGTACGGCGCGACGAGCTGCCGGTTCCTGTCGTTCTGGATCCAGTCGACATAGACCCGGCCGGCCCGCGCGATCCGGTCGCTGCGGGCGATCACCGTGTCTGGGGTCTCGGCGGCGAGCTCCTCGGCGACCGCCCGACTGAACGCTTTCGCTCCTTCGAAGGTCGTCTCGGCGTCGACGGCCGCGGCGACGTGGAGCCCGAGCGCCCCGGACGTCTTGGCCGCGGGGTCGAGCCCGACACTCCGAAGCCGCGAGGCGATCCGCAGCGCGACGTCGGCCGCTTCGCGCAACCCTGCGGGCGGGCCAGGGTCGAGGTCGAACACGAGGTGCGTCGGCGTATCGGGCTGCGCGACGGTCCAGCCATGCGGATGGAGCTCGATCGTCCCGAGGTTCGCGAGCCACGCAAGCGTCGCAGGCTCATCGATGACGCAGTAGCGCAGGACGTCGCCGCGCTTGCCGCGGAGCTCGAACGTGTCGACCCACGGCGGTCGGGACCGGCATTGCGCCTGGAACCAGCCGGGGCCGTCGACTCCTTCCGGAAAGCGCCACAGCATCGTCGCGCGGCGGCGGACGTGCGGCAGCAGGACGGGCGCGATCGCGAGCAGGTAGTCGATGAGGTCGCGCTTGGTCGTGCCGGTCGCCCGCCACACGACCCGGTCGGGGTGTGTGACGCGGACGACCCGGTCGCCGATCGAAAGGTCGATCGGGGCGTCCTCTCCGATCCCGGTGCGGACGTGGCTCGTCATCGTTCGGACATGACCGGCATCAGCTGATCGATCGTGCAGCTCGCCGCCGTACGATCCGGGCGCCAGCGAACGAACTTCGCCGGGTGGCGGAAGCGATCGCCGTCCACCTGGTCGAAACCGACTTCCACGACGCGTTCCGGGCGGACGGGCAGCCAGTCGAGCTCCATCTCGGGCGTCCAGCGGGCCGCCGAGCCAGGCAGCCGTCCGAGCGGGCTCGCGCCGATCGTGAAGCCGTTGCGCCATGGGTGCCCCTCGAGCGGGATCGCCAGCGGCGCGAGGTCTCCGACGAACGCCATCCGGTCGGCCGCGCGGAGCTGCGTGACGGATCCGACGTGCCGGAGGGCGCCGCTCTCGTCGTAGAGCCCGAGCAGGAGCGAGGTCACGCCCCGGCCGTCGATCACGCGGACGCCGGCGACGACGCAGTCCGCCGTCCGCAGCCGCTTCACCTTGATCATCGAGCGGCGGCCTGGCTGGTATGTCAGGTCATCCGGCTTTGCGACCACGCCGTCGATGCCCGGCGCCGGCTTGTCCATCCAGCGCCGGGCGGCGTCCGGGTCTCGCGTTGACGGCGTGACAGAGATGATCCCGGTGCCGGCCGGGATGACGTCCGTGAGCGCCGACCGACGTTCGAGAAAGGGTTGGTCGCGAAGGTCCGTGGCGGCGTCGGCGAGGAGGTCGAACGCGACGTAGCGCGCGGGTGTCTCGAGCCGAAGGCGTTCGACCCGCGTTGCCGCGGGATGGAGCCTCGACATCAACGTGGCGAAAGCGTCGCCTGCCGCGACGCCGGTCCCCTCGAGGACGATCTCGCCATCGACGACGAACGACGATCCATGCCGTGGTCCGTCGGGCGCTCGGCGCCCGGCGGCGATGTCGCCGAATGCCTCGACGAGTTCGGGGAAGTACCGGGCGAGGGGTCGATCGTGCCGGCTCCGCAGGTCGATGCCGTCGGCGTCCGGATCGACGAACGCGAGGCACCGGAACCCGTCCCACTTCGGTTCGTATGTCATGGCGCCGGTCGGCAGCTCACGGACGAGCCGCGCGAGCATCGGGGCGATCGGAGGGCGGACGGGGGAGACCACACCTTGGGATAGCGGCGACGGCGCTGCGCCGGTACAACGCGACGACGGAGCCCGTGACGGTTCCGTGTCAAGCCCACCGGGCGCGTCAGGCGGCCGCCGTCGGAAGCCCCGGGAAGACGACGCGGTACGGCTGGCGCCACCAGCCGGCGGCCGAGGGGATCGGCGGCCGTCCGGCGGCCGTGTCCATGACAGCGCGGCCGATGGACGTCATCACCGTTCGCGTCCCGCTCGTGTCGAATGCGCCCGGGCGGTACGGATATGACCCGCCCCGCAGGACCGATTCCCAGCCGCGCGACCCGAACACTGCCCAGCTCGTCACGCCTTCGACCGGGATCCCGGCACGGACGGCGCTCATGGCCTGGTCCCATGCCTCACACCACCAGACGATCTCGTCGGCCGGCTCCCCACCGAGAGTGACCTCGGTCAGGGCAAGCGGCAGGTGGTATCGATCCCAGGTCTGCCGGAGGCCCCGCCAGAAGCCATCGAGCTCGTACCCCGCCACGCGAGCGAGTTCGACGTCCACGTATCCGTACGCCACGTCGTTGGCCGTCAGGATGGACTCGTACAGCTCCAGCCTGTGGTCGAGGAACCGGTCGCTCGTGACGTAGTGATCGAGTCCGAGCACGTCTGGCGGTTCCGGATCGTCGGCAAGCAGCCGCAACTGCTCGGAGAGGCCAGGCGTCGCCGTCAGGTTTTCCCACATGCGGTGGCCGCGGTCCACGCGGCCGGTGAGAAGGTCGAACGTCAGCCAGTTCCTGTCGTTGTACAGGGCGACGCGTTCGCGGAGCTCGGGCGTGCCATAGATGTGGGCTGAGTCCTCGTTGACCATGACCCGGATCGATCGGTGCGCCCGCCGGAGCGCCCGGGTGGCTGCCCGGATCGCCAGACACTGCGCGACGATCAGGCGCGCAAACGTGTCGTCGTCGCACGCGTGGGGATCCCACCACCCGTACAGGCCGGCGAACCGCGCGGTCGTCAGCGGCTCATTGATCGGCAGGAACGTCCTGATCTCCGGAAAACGCCGGGCGACTTCCACCGCATAGGCGGCGAATCGAGCCGGATAGCTCGGCTCGAGCGGATCGATCCCTTCGGGGCCCCAGCCATGGTGGAGCAGCCCGACGATGGGCTCGATCCCGAGCGCGCTCAGCCGGTCGAGACGCTCCTCGGCCCAGACCCAATCCGTCTCGGGGCCGCCGCGTCCCCACAGGACGGGATAGCGGACCGCGCTGACGCCGAGCTCGGCGAGGAGATCGAGGTCCCGCGGTCGCGAGTCATGGCCGGTCTCGACCAGCTGATCACGCCGCCGGCCGTCGACGTTCAGGAACGATGGCTCGACGCCTGCCCAGACGGCAGGCACCGGTCGCGGGGCCACGGGTCGCTCACGCCGCCTGGCGACCAGCGTCGCGGACGCGGCGGAAGGTGGCCAGCGCCTGGGCGACGACCTGGTCCATGTTGTAGTACTTGTACGTGGCCAGCCGCCCGACGAAGACGACCCCCGGCGTCGCCTCGGCGAGCGCGCGGTACCTCGCGTACAGCTCCGCGTTCTCGGGACGCGGGATGGGGTAGTACGGGTCGCCCTGTGCCTGCGGGTATTCGCGGACGATCGTCGTCGCGTCGTGCTCCTGGCCGGTGATGTGCTTGAACTCGCTGATCCGCGTAAACGGCACGGCCGTCTCGTCGGGATAGTTGACCGTGCCGGTCGGCTGGAACCGGCTCTGCTGGAGCGTCTCGAACTCGAAGCGCAACGACCGGTAGGGCAGGCGACCGTAGCGGTGGTCGAAGTAGGCGTCGACCGGTCCCGTGTAGACGATCGTCGCGGCGTCGAGGTCGTCCCGCACGTCGTCGTAGTCGACGCCCGTCCGGACCTCGATCCGCGGGTGATCGAGCATCCGCTCGAACATCGCCGTGTATCCGTCGCGGGGCATCAGCTGGAAGCGATCGGTGAAGTAGCGGTCGTCGTCGTTCGTCCGTGTCGGGACGCGCGCGGTGACCGAGGCATCGAGCTGACTCGGGTCGAGGCCCCACTGCTTCCGGGTGTAGCCGCGGAAGAACAGCTCGTAGAGCTCGCGACCGACAGCGCCGACGACGACGTCCTCGGAGGTCGTCCGGCGGAGGATGGGCTCGGCTCTCGACGCGTAGAAGTCGGCGACCTGGTCCTCGCTCTGGAGGTCGAGCCCGAACAGGCGGTTGACGGTCGTCCGGTTGATCGGGATCGGCACGAGCTGGCCGCGCACGCTTGCCAGCACGCGATGCTCGTAGGGCCGCCAGTCCGTGAAGGCCGACAGGTAGTCGACGATCTCGGCGGCGTTCGTATGGAAGATGTGCGGGCCGTAGCGGTGGATCAGGATCCCGGCGTCGTCGAGCTCGTCATAGGCGTTGCCGCCGACGTGCGGTCGGCGTTCGATGACAAGGACCCGCTTCCCGCTCTCACGCGCGAACCGCTCGGCCATGACGCTTCCGGCGAACCCGGCACCGACGACGACGATGTCGTGGCTCATCTCACGACTCCACCGATCGCAGGCCGGCCGACGGAACGCTGGCCGTGATCGGGAGGCTGCTGACGGGCTTCGAGGCACGACGAGCCACCGGGCGCCGCTCGCTCCGCGTCCGCCGCTCGAGGACGGAGGCGATGAGCGTGTCGATCGATGCCCACGTGCGGTCCCACGACCCCTTCGCGAGCAACGCGTCGGCTGCTCGCCGGTGACGAACGAGATCCGTCTCGAGCGCGCGCTCGCACGCGGCGAGGAAGCCCTCCGCGCCATCGCCGATCTCGACGAGGCCCTGCCGGCCGTACGGATCGACCACGTCGGTGATGCTCGTGCTTGCGACCGTGAGACCCGCGGCGAGGTATTCGGGCGTCTTCGTCGGGCTGATGAAGCGGGTCGCCTCGTTGTGGGCGAACGGCATGATCCCGACGTCCCAGCCGGCGAGGTAGGCCGGCAGCTCGCGATACGTCTTCGCCCCGAGGTAGTGGATGTTCGGCGCCTGCGGGAGCGTCGCGGGATCGATCTTGACGACCGGCCCGAGCATGACGAGCTGCCAGTCCGGGTGTGCCGCGGCTGCCGCGGCGACGAGGTCGAGATCCATCCGCTCGTCGATCACGCCGCAGTAGCCGAGTCTCGGATGCGGGATGGTCGCCTGATCCGCGGGCTCGGTCCGCCACGTCCGGGCGGACGCGAAGTGCTTGACATCGACACTGCTCGGGAAGCAGTGGACCGACGCATGAGTCGACCGCTTCGCAGCGTACAGCTGGGCGCCGCCCGTGAGGACGAGGTCCGCGCGCCGGAGCAGCTCCGCCTCGAGCATGAGCAACCCGGGCGGCGCCCCCTTGAACCCGGCGAGGTGGTCCATGCAGTCGAAGATCGTCGCGGACCGGGTGAGGTGATCGGTCCACGGCAATGCCATCGGCGTGTAGTACCAGAGGATCGGATCGTGGATCTCGGAACGTCGGACGAGGTCGTTCACGACGTGCCGCAACGATGCCTGCGGGGCTGACGCGTCGGTCGTCGGGAGGATCGGCGTGATGACCGTGACGCCGTCACGCACCGCGGAGCGCATCGTCGGCGCCGACTCGCCTTCGAACATCGGCTCCTCGACGAAGAACACGCGACCACCCTTGGCCGCTCGGGCCATCAGGTGATTCGGTCGCTGGTAGACGAAATCCCAGCGAAGGTGCGAAAAGCAGAGGATGTCACGACGCACGGACGACTCCTGGAGTTGGCTGGCACGAAACCGACCGGGGGCTGGCTGGGCGAAACCGTCCTGGGCGCCGGTACGCCTATCCTGCCGGGCGGGCCTACACAGACCGATGCGAACCGGCCGGACGTTTCATTGCACGTTCGTGACGGCTAGGGGCGCGGGCGCGGTCCTGTCAGCCGCCTTGGCCGGAGCCGGGTCGCCATGATCGAGCCAGACGGTGCGCGTCGTTCTGCCGGCGTCAGTCGCTCGAGGCGCGCGCGTCGGGCGATCTCGCCCAGGATCGTGATCGCAGCAGCGCCCGCGACCACCCACAGTGCCTGGTCGAAGGTCGCGATCGAGCCCAGCGCAACGAGCAGCGCGGTGGCCGCGGCCGGTGGATGCGAGGCGCGAAGAAGGTCGCCCAGGATGATCGTCAAGGCGACGGCCAGAGCACCGGCGAGCACCCGCACGCTCGTCAGCTGGCCGTCACCGAGGACCTTCGGAGCAGTCGATGCGCCGAGGACCGCGACCGCGGCGAACCCGGCCACGAGTCCGCCGAGGTGGCCCGCGAACGTGTTCCACGCCCGCGCGGTCGGGTGCGCCGCATTCACCGCGACAAGGACGGCCGTCGGGCCGAGGCTGGGCAGCAGCCATGGCTTTCCGACCAGGAGTCCGAGGGCGCCGACACCGAGGAGCAGAAGACCGGCGATGGCCGGACCCCACACCGCGTCCGGAATGGACGCCAGGTCATCAAGGCGCTTCGGGAGCGTGACGCGCGCCTGGCCCTTGCTCGAATGCGCGATCGCGATCGCATCCGGCGCCTCGTGCTCGATCTGAGTCCGGAGCCAGGCGAGCTGCCGGCGGTTGTGCTCACGCGCCTCGGTCGCGACGTCGACCATCGCCTTGTCGTGCGATTCCTTGACGCCCTGCGTCAGGATCGTCCACGCCATCGACGCCTGTTCGACG
>JBJMNA010000096.1:0-17045 GCA_045804485.1 Chloroflexota bacterium | reverse complement strand
CCGCACGAGGTCGCCCTTGCGGAGTCCGCGGACGAGCTTCACGCCGTCCGCCCGGAGCGCATCGAACTCCGCGGCGAGCTCCGCGCCCGCTCGCAGCTCGTCGCGCCTCGCACGCGCCACGGCGGCCTGGTCCCAGGCCTCGAGGATCGGCGGCTTGCCCGCCGGCGCGGCGAGGATGATCCGGACCCGGCCGGCGAAACCGCGTCGCTCCGACTCGATGAGATGCCCCACGCACTCGTTCGCGCTCCATTCGCCGGGCTCCGGACGCCAGCCGCTCTCGTCGCCGAGCGCGAGCAGCTCGGCGACGACGGTCGTGGCGGAGGCCGCCAGCAGATCCGCGATGCCGTCGGGTGCGAGCGGAGCGGGGTCCGGTCCGCTCATCGTGGCAGCACCGGCGCCTGCAGGACGCCGATCGCGCCCGGCTCAGCGAGCCAACACGCGGCCGACTGTCCGCCGCCGAGGTCGAACAGTGGCGGCTCCTCCACGGGGCAGCGGTCGAACGCGACCGGACAGCGCGGATGGAACCGACAGCCGGTCGGGACATGTGCGGCGTCGGGCGTCTCGCCCTCCAGGATCGTGCGGTTCGCGCGCGTGCCGGCGTCGGGCGGGTCGGGCGAGGGCGACACCGACACCAGCGCCTGCGTGTACGGGTTCCGCGGCGAGCGGATGACCGCTTCCGCCGGTCCGATCTCCATGATCTTGCCGAGGTACATCACCGCGATCCGGTCGGCGATGACCCACGCGAGCGACAGGTCGTGGGTGATGAACAGGTAGGTCAGTCCACGCTCGACGCGGAGGTCCAGCATCAGCCGGAGGAGCTCGGTCCGGATGGACACGTCGAGCATCGACACGGGCTCATCGGCAACGATGACCTCTGGGTCCATCACGAGCGCGCCCGCGATGACGACCCGCTGCCGCTGGCCGCCCGACAGCTCGTGCGGGAAGCGCGCCGCGAAGTCGGCGGCGGGCCTCAACCCGGCCGATTCGAGCGCGGCGATCACCTTGGCCTCGCGCTCAGCGTGCGTCCCGATCCCGTTGACCTCGAGCGGCTCGGCCACGAAGTCGCGGACGGTCTGCTTCGGGTCGAGCGTCTCGTATGGATCCTGGAAGATGAGCTGGACCCGGCGGCGATAGCCGCGCAGCTCCTTCTGGCTCCACAGTGCGCTCACGTCCGTGCCCTCGAAGCCGATGCGGCCGGTCGTCTGGCGGGTCAGCTTGACGATCACGCGGCCGGTCGTCGTCTTGCCACTCCCCGACTCACCGACGAGGGCGAGGACCTCCCCCTGCATGAGCGTGAGGTCGATCCCGTCGACCGCGCGGACGACACCCCTCGGTCGTCGTCGCAGCGCGTCGAGCACGCTCCCGTAGATCGGGAAATGGACCGAGAGATCGCTCAGCTCGATGATCGGGACGGCCGGCGCGGCGTCGCTCACGACGCCACTCCGACGGCGTCGCCATCGTCGCTTCCCGCCGGGAACAGGTGGCAGGCGACGCGCACGTCGCCGAACGTCACGTCGGGCGGCACGACTTCAGAGCAGACGTCCATCGCGAACGCGCAACGGGGCGCGAACCGGCAGCCGGGCGGCGGATCGCGCAGGTCGGGCGGCGAGCCAGGGATGACTTCGAGTGTCCGGCGATCGGCGTGGATGTTCGGGAACGCCGCCAGCAGCGCTCTGGTGTACGGGTGGCGCGGCCGCGTGAAGACCTCGCTGACCGGGCCCTCTTCCGCGACGCGGCCGGCGTACATGACCATGACCCGGTCGCACGTCTCGGCGATCACCGAGAGGTCGTGGGTGATGAGGATGAGCGACAGCCCGAGCTTCGCGCGCAGGTCTTCGAGCAGCTGCAGGATCTGAGCCTGGACCATCACGTCGAGCGCGGTCGTCGGCTCGTCACCGATGACGACGGCCGGGTCGCAGGCAAGCGCCATCGCGATCATCGCGCGCTGGCGCATCCCGCCCGACAGCTCGTGTGGGTAGCCGGCGCCGCGCGCCTTGGGGATGCCCACGAGCTCGAGCAGTTCGCCGGCGCGCTTCCGGGCGTCCTTCTCGGACACGCCGAGGCGCTCCTCGATCGGCTCGGCGATCTGGTCGCGGACACGCTGGACGGGATTGAGCGCATTCATCGCGCCCTGGAAGACGATCGAGATCTCGCGCCAGCGGTAGCGCCGGAGCGCGTTGTCCGACTTCGGCACGAGGTCGATGCCCATCAGCTTCACGCTGCCACCGACGATGCTCGCGTTCGATGGCAGGAGGCGGAGCAGCGAGAGCGCCGTGGTCGTCTTGCCGCACCCGGACTCGCCGGCGATGCCCAGCGCCTCGCCGTGGTCGAGCCGGAAGCTGACCCCGTCCACGGCCTTCACGGTCCCGGATTCGAGCGTGAAGTAGGTCTTCAGGTCCTCGACGACGAGGAGCGGCGCGTTCGGGTCGGCCTGCTTCGGGAGCGTCCGCTGCGGCCGTGTCGCGACTGTCATCGCCGGCGCCGCGCCTTCGGGTTCAGGAGGTCGTCGAGCGCGCCGCCGATGAGCGTGAACGCGAGGACGACGAGAACGATGCAGACGCCCGGCGACACGTACCACCACCACGCCCCGAGACCCGGTGCGCCGGCATCCTGCGATGCGCCCAGGATCTGGCCCCACGACGGTGCGAACGGGTCGCCGAGACCGATGAAGGCGAGTGTCGTCTCGGTCAGGATCGCACCGGCGAAGATGAGCACCGCATTCGCAACGATGAGCCCCGTCACGTTGGGCAGGATGTGGACCCGCATCATCCGCCACCGCCCCGAGCCGATCACGCGCGCACGGTCGATGAACGCGCGCTGCTTCACCGACATCGTCTGCGAGCGGATGATCCGGGCGGTCGTCGCCCAGCTCGTGATGCCGATGACGATGACGATGACGAACAGAGTCGTGCGGATGCCGAGGATCTCGCCCGTGCCGATGATGTCGAGCACGATCGGCGCGATGATCAACGCGAGGACGAAGGTCGGGAGGACGAGGAAGAAGTCCGTGATGCGCATGATCACGGTATCGGTGCGGCCGCCGACGAAACCGGAGACGATCCCGAGCACCGCTCCGATCACGAGCGTCACGACGGTCGCCAGTAACCCGATGAGCATCGATATGCGCGCCCCGTGGACGGTCAGGTTGAGCACGTCGCGACCCAGGTTGTCCGTCCCGAGCAGGTGGGCGGCCGAGGGTGGCTGGAGCCGCTTGCCGCTGGCGGTCGTGACGGTCTCCAGCGGTCCGACGAACAGCTGCGGCGCGAGGGCGAGCACTGCGAAGAAGAGGATGATGGCGATCCCGATCGCGCCCTCCGGCCGCCGGATGAGCCGGCCGAGGAACGACCGCCAGCCGACGACGCGGGTCGCCCAGCGCCGTGTCCGGCCGCCGGTCGGCCCCAGCAGGACGGGGGACGCGCTCACGTCCGCACGCGCGGGTCGAGGCGGCCGTAGACGATGTCGGCCGCGAGGTTGGCGAAGACGACCGTGACGGCGAGGATGAGGAAGATCGCCTGGAGCACCGGGTAGTCGCGAGCTTCGAGCGCTTCCTGGGTCAGCGTCCCAAGGCCGGGCCAGCTGAACACGACCTCCACCGTGATCGCGCCGGCGATGATGAACCCGAGATTGATGCCGATGAGCGAGACGGTCGGCAGGAGCGCGTTCGGGACGGCGTGGCCGCGCAGGACGCGCGACTCGGACAGGCCCTTGGCGGTCGCGGTCATCACGTAGTCCTCGCTCCGCGTCTCGATGACCGAGGATCGCATCAGGATCGAGTACTGCCCGATGAGACCGAGGCTGACCGCCGCGAGCGGCAGGATCAGGTGGTGCGCGAAGTCGAGGAACTGGTCGGCGAACGACGAGTAGGTCTGCCCGAGCGTGAACATCCCGGCCGTGGGGAACCAGCCGAGGGCCGTCGCGAAGACGACCAGAAGGATCATCCCCAGCAGGAAATACGGCATCGAGTAGAGGATCAGCGACACGCCGTTCCCCGCGTAGTCCACGACGCCGCCGCGTTTCCAGCCGCTGTAGGCGCCGAGGACGAGGCCCACCGCGATCGCGATGAGCTCACCGAGGCCGAACAGGATGACCGTCGGCCAGACGCGCCCGGCGATCACCTCGGTCACGTCCTGGCCCTTGTACTTGAACGACTGCCCGAAGTCGCCCCGGGCAGTCGTCGAGATGTACCGCGCGAACTGATCCGGGAAGAGCGGCTGGTCGAGTCCCCAGCGCGCCCGGAGTTCCGCCCGCGCGGCGGCGGATTGGTTCGGGTTGTGCGACATCCGCTCGGGCGACCCCGGCATCGCCCGGAACAGGATGAAGTTCAACACGACGATCCCGGCGATCGTCAGGATCGCCTGGAGGATACGGCGCAGCAGATAGCGTGACCCCATGGTCGGTGTGGCTGCGCGTTATCCCGATGCGGCGCCGGTCGAGCGTCGCAGCAGGGTCATTCTTCCTCGCCGGCGGCGCTCCGGCGCCTCGACAGCCCGACGACCGCGACGATCGCCACGATCACGAGAGCGAGGCCACCGATCAGCAGCAGGCTATTGCTGCTGCCACTGGTCGTCGACGCGGCCGGAGCAGCGGATGGCGCTGGTGAGGTCACCACGGCGACCGCCTGGGACGACCCGGCCGACGCGCCGGCAGATGCGCCGGCAGAACCTGACGCCGCTGCCTCCGCCGATGGCGATGCGCTCGCCGCGCCGGGTGCGGTCAGGAGGTCGTAGCCCGCGGTCCCGTATGCGAAGAACGGGAGGCCGCCCTGCGTCGGGGACAGCGGCCAACCGCCGAAGCGGTCCGTCCGCCACGCTGACAGCGCCGCGTCGTAGAACAGGACGTGATACGGCGCCTGGTCGTACAGGATCTGCTGCATCTCGTCGATCTCGGTCTTGCGCTTGGCCTGGTCGTTCTCCTTGCCCTGGAGCGCGAACAGCTCGTCATATCGGGGGTTCGAGAAGAAGCTGTCGCTGCTGCCGCTCTTGATCGCATCGGTCGTCGCGTTCTTCAGCAGCGAGTTCGGATCGACGTCACCCGCCCAGTTCCAGATCACGACATCGAATGCGGCCTTGCCCGGCGGATCCGCTTCGGGCGGCTTCTGGAGCGCCGACACCGCGTCGGCATCGAGCGACTGGACGGTCACGCCGATGCCGAGCTCGCGCCACCAGGCCGAGATGAACTCGGCGCTCTGGCTGTAGGTGGTGGACGATGACGGGACGACCATCTTGAGGTTGATCGGCTTGCCTTCGTGGTCGAGGCGCTTGCCGCTCGCGTCGAGCTTGTAGTTCGCGGCATCGAGCTTCTGGCGCGCGACGTCGAGGTCGAAGGTGCGGGGGTTCGACGGCTCGAGGTGCCAGAGGCCGCCGGCCATCGCGGGCGGGATGATCGTGCTGCCCGGGACGCCATGGCCGCCGAGGACCTTGTCCACGAGCGCGGGCTTGTCGATCGCGTAGCCGAGCGCATCGCGGAAGGCGGGGTCGCGGACCGCGCTCGTGGATGCGCCGCCGTCCTTGATCGGTTCATGCGTGTTGAAGACGAGGTGCGTGAACGCGTTCGCTTCGGCGGCGACCGTGGACTCCGCGACGACGACGTTCGGCTGGGTCTTCAGCTGGTCGAACTGGTCGGAGGTGACGTTGCGGGCGTAATCGATGTCGCCGGACTTGAGCGCCTCGGTCATCGCCGCTTCGTTCTTGAAGAACTGGATGTAGGTCTCGTCCTGGTATGACTTCGGGCCGAGGTAGTTCGGATTGCGCACGAAGCGGACGTACTCGCCCGTCTTCCACTCGACTGCCTGGTAGGGGCCGGTCCCGACCACGGGGACCTTGTTGGCGTCGGTGTTGATGTCGCGCTTCTCCCAGATGTGCTTGGGAAGGATCGGGAGGTACGACGTCAGGATCTGCGTGTTCGGGTATTCGGTCGTCAGGACGAGCGTCTGCGGGTCCGGCGCCTTGACGTCCTTCACGGCGGCGTAGCTCAGATACAGGTCGAGATAGCCGACGCCGACATAGCCGCGGTCGCCCTTCTGGATATCGAGCAGCTTCTGGAGCGTCCAGCGGGCGTCTTCAGAGGTCGCGGGCTTCCCGTCGGACCACTTCAGGTTGGGGTCGATCTTGAAGGTCCAGGTATTGCCGTCCTGGGTCCACGACTTGGCGAAGCCCGCGATCGGCTCGGCGTTGACGCCGAAGTTGACGAGGCCCTGGTAGTTGAGCCCGAAGACCTCCCAACCGACGTAATACTCGGTGAGGTATGGGTTCATGGCGTCCAGGTCCTGGACCGTGCCGACGCGGAGTGCGATGGGATCGGCCGCCCCGACGGGCGCCGCCGCCGGGAGCGCGATCACCGAGATCAGACCGAGCGCCACGAGGACGCGAGCGAGATGACGCCGCACCGGCAGTCTCATTCGAAGTCTCCTCCTGCTGGGTCCCTCCCGCCCGAAACTGGCGGTACGGTGGCACAGCCGAGGCGGAACCGCAAACGGCGGCTCACGCTACGCGTCGTTCGTGCTCAGACCATCCAGGACGTCGCGGGATCCGTCTCGAGCAGGATCGGCCTATCGATCCGGAAACGCTCCAGATCCGGGGCGGATGGAGTTGACCCGTCCACGCTCAGTTCGGCAAGGATCCGACCGAGGACCGACGCGAATTTGAACCCGTGGGCGGCACCGAGCGCGACGACGACGCCCGGGGCGCCGGGCACTCGATCGACGACGAAGTCGCGATCCGGCGTGAGCGTGTAAAGACACGTCTTCGTGTAGATCGGCGGTCCCACCGCGCCGGGAAGGTGGCGCTCCATGAACGTCTCCAGGCGTCCGAACGCGGCCTCGTGGCGGGTGAATGTCCGCGAGTCCGGGGCGACGGGCTCGCCGCCGCAGTCCTGGGCCGCCTTCGGGCCTGCCTCGCCATAGGTCGGGAAGCCGTAGAAGCACGGTTCGTCCATCCAGATCCAGACCGGGAACCGGTCGGGCGCGAAGGCCGCCGGGTCAGGGCACGCGAAGTAGGTCACCTGCTCCTTTGTGATGGTCAGCGGGAGGCGGCGGTCGAAACCGGCGAGGAGGTCGTTCGTCCACGCATCGGCGGCGAGGACGACATGGGCGGTCCTGTACGTCGCGTCGGGGGTCACGACCTCGAGGTCGCCGCCGCCGGCGTCGCGGATCGCCGTCACCGGCGCGCGCTCCCGCAGGGTGGCGCCGTTCGCACGCGCGAGGCGCCGATGCGCCGCGTTGCCCTTGAATGGATCGGCGAGCCCGCCCTGCGCCTGCCACATCCCGGTCACGTCGTCGTCGACGTGCCATTGCGGCCAGCGACGCCTGATCTCGCCGGCGTCGATGAGCTCGAACGCGACGTCCTCCGCGGCGAGGCTGTCGGTGTAGTCGGACTTCGGGATCGCTGGGTCAGCCGGCCAGAGGTCCAGGCCGCCGGTCGTCGTCACGATCCGTTCGCCGGCGTCCGCCTCGACCTCGGCCCACGTGTCGTAGGCTCGTTTCGCAAGGCGGACGTAGTCGGGCCGGTGATACGACAGCCGGATGATCCGTGAATGGTCGGCCGAGGCTCCATTGACGTGATCCATGTCGAACTGCTCGAGCCCGAGGACCGCCGTGCCGAGCGACCGGCTCAGCCAGTAAGCGGCGGCCGATCCGATCGCGCCGAGCCCGACGACGATCGCGTCCCACTCGCGGCGGGTCTCCTCCATCGGCCGATGCTACGGCCGCGACGAGCGTCAGCGCTTGGCGGCCCGGCGTGCTGCCACGACGTCTACCCGCCGGCATCTCCACGTGTGCGGAGGAGAGCCAGACGCTCGACGGCGAGGACCGTCATCGCGTCGCTGATGCGACCGTCGAGCGTCATCCCGAGGACGTCCTCGAATGGCAGCCAGCGGATCGCCAGGTCTTCGGTGCCGTCGGGTGTCGCGGATCCGTGGCTCAGGCCGGTCGCCAGGAACAGGACGGCGACCTCGTCGGTGACGCTGTTGGAGAGGTGGACGCGGGCGAGCTCTCGCCAGTCGGTCGCCTCGACGCCGGTCTCCTCCCTGAGCTCACGCCGCGCGCCGTCGAGCGCGGTCTCGTCGTCGGGCACGCCGCCCTCCGGAAGCTCCCACGAGTAGGCGTCGAGCGCGTAGCGGTGCTGCCCCACGAGCAGGACTCGATCGTCGTCGTCGAGGACCAGGACGCCGGCCGCCACGTTGGCGAAGTGGACGACGCCGTAGATGCCCGGGGCGCCGTCTGGGCGCGTGACATCGTCGTGCCAGACGGTCAGCCAGGGGTTGTCGTAGGCGACGCGGCGGGACCGTCGGATCCACGGTCCGTTCGGCGTGCCGGGGTCATCCATCGCCGCATCGTCGCATGGGCCGGGCGGTCGCGTCCGCGCCCCGTGCCCGCTCGTAAACTCCGCCGGTGAGCAGACGCGACGAGGCGCCCCGCGAGGTCGAGACGGTGTGGGACGCCCGCATCCCGGCGCGGGACGGCATCGAGCTCTCGGCCAACCTGTGGCTGCCCGCGCGCGCGGCCGCGGACCCCGTCCCGGCCATCCTCGAGATGATCCCGTACGGCAAGGACAACTGGCGCCGGAACGCTGACATCGCGCGCGGGACCTACTTCGCCGAGCGGGGCTACGCCCTGTGCCGGGTGGACGTCCGCGGCACCGGTTCATCCGGCGGCGTCGCGCTCGACGAGTACACCGCGGCAGAGACGCTCGACGGGTACGACGCCGTCGAGTGGCTCGCCGCTCAGCCGTGGTGCACGGGCGCGGTCGGGATGTGGGGGATCTCCTACGGCGCGTTCACCTCGATCCAGGTCGCGAAGCTCCGGCCCCCGCATCTCCGCGCCATCGTCCCGGTCCAGGGCACCGACGACCGCTACAGGACGGACGTCCACTACATCGGCGGCTGTGTCACGGTCAGTGAGCTCAGCCAGTACGCCGTCAGCCAGGTGGCGATGAACGCGATGCCGCCGGACCCAGCGTTCTGGGGTCCGGACTGGCGGGCGCGGTGGCTCGCCCGACTCGAGCCCACCCCGCCGTGGCTCCTGGAGTGGCTCCGCCAGCAGCACGACGGCCCGTACTGGCGGGAGGGTTCGCTCGCGCCGGACTACGACGCGATCGAGGCAGCGGTCCTCAACGTCGGCGGCTGGATGGATTCGTACGTGGATGCGGCGCTGCGCATGCAGGCCGTACTGACCGGCCCGAGCCGGACGATCGTCGGCAACTGGGTCCACGGCTGGCCGTCGTCGGCCAAGCCAGGGCCGAATATCGACGAGCTCCACGAGGTCGTCCGCTTCTTCGATCGCTGGCTGAAAGGGATCGCGAACGGCGTTGACGAGGAGCCCGCGATCACCTGGTTCGAGCGGGAATACGCCGAACCCGAGCCATTCCCGGCGGCGCTCCCGGGTCATTGGCGAGCGACGAGCGCGTACCCGCATCCCGGAGTCGCCGAGCGCGCGTGGGCGTTGAGCGGCGGCTCGCTCCCGCTGGTTGGCGGCCTGTCGACCGACGGCCCCACCGACGACGGCATCGACCGCTTCCGCCACCGCGCGACACTCGGCACGCGTGCGGCGCTGTCCTGGGGCGCCGGCGGGCCACCGAACGGACTTGCGCGCGACCTTCGCACCGACGAGGCGCTCGGCCCGACCTATACGTCCGAGCCCCTCTCAGAGGCCGTCGAGATCCTCGGCGTCCCGCGGGTCATCCTGCACGTCGCCGTCTCGACGCCGGTCGCGACCGCGGTCGTCCGGTTGACCGATGTCGCCCCCGACGGGACGTCCGCGCAGGTCACCGCCGGGATCCTGAACCTCACGCACCGCGGATCGGACAGCGAGCCGGAGCCGCTCGTGCCGGGTCGCATCGAGGAGATCACGGTCGAGATGCGCCCCGCCGGCTATCGGTGGCTTCGGGGCCATCGCATCCGCGTCTCTGTCGCCTCCTCCGCATGGCCGGTCATCTGGCCCTCACCGTCGCCAGCGGAGTTCGCATTGCATCACGGCGCGGCGAGCCCGTCGCGGCTCATCCTGCCGGTCGTGCCGCCGGCCGGCGGGGCCGGAGACGTGGCGGTCCCGCCGTTCAAGACGACGCCGCCAGAACTGCTGGACGCCGGCGGCGAGGGTGCTGCGGACGACCCCGTGTGGCGGATCACGGATGACGTCATCGCGGGCACCACGACCGTCGCCGTCCACGATGGCGGCGAGGACCTCCTCGATGACGGGCGGCGGCTGTACGCGGCCGAGACGCTGACGATGACGGCGTCCGATGCCGATCCGGCGCATGCGAGTCTCGACGCCGACGTCGTCTATCGATGGACGGAGCACGACTTCGAGACCGAGATCCGCGCCCGCTCGACCCAGACGAGCGACGCGGAGGCGTTCCACCTGAGGGTCGAGCTCGAGGTCGACATCGACCGCGAGGCGTTCTTTCGGAGGACCTGGGACGAGACGATCGAGCGCCGCCTGGTCTGAGCGCCCGACTAGACTCCATCCATGACGCGTGCGCGCATCTCGGCGAAAGCCGACCGCTTCACCGAGTCCGTCATCCGCGAGATGAATCGCCTGGCCGTCGCGGCCGGCGCCGTCAGCCTCGCCCAGGGTTTCCCCGATTTCGCCTGTCCGCCTGAGCTCAAGGCCGCAGTCGCCGTCGCGGTCGACGCCGACATCAACCAGTACGCGATCACGTGGGGCTCGAAGCCGTTGCGTGATGCCATCGCCGAGTCGACACGCCGCCACTTCCCGGGCTGGCGCGAGATCGACCCCGAGACCGAGGTTACCGTCACGTGCGGCGCGACCGAGGCGATGATCGCGGCGATGCTCGGGCTTCTCGACCCGGGCGACGAGATCGTCGTGTTCGAGCCGTACTACGAAAACTACGGCCCCGACGCGATCCTTGCCGGCGCGACACCGCGGTACGTCACGCTCCACGAGCCCGAGTGGGCGATCGATCCAGACGAGCTTCGTGCTGCGTTTGGCCCCCGGACGCGCGGCATCGTCGTCAACTCGCCGCACAACCCGACCGGCAAGGTCTTCGACCGCGCCGAGCTCGAGCTGATCGCCGAGCTGTGCGAGGAGTTCGACGCGATCGCGTTCACGGACGACATCTACGAGCACATCGTGTTCGAGGGCGAGCACATCCCGCTCGCGACGCTCCCCGGGATGGCAGGGCGGACGGTCTCGATCCACTCGATGTCGAAGACCTATTCCGTCACGGGATGGCGGATCGGGTGGACGATCGCCCCGGCGGACCTGTCGGTCGGCATCCGACGGGTCCACGACTTCCTGACGGTCGGTGCGGCGGCGCCCCTCCAGGCCGCGGCGGTCACGGCGCTCGGTTTCCCCGACTCGTACTACGCCGATCTGGCCGCGGGATACCGCGCAAGACGCGACCTGCTGCTCCCCGCCCTCCGATCCGCTGGCTTCCGGGTTCACGATCCGGCAGGCGCCTACTACGTCATGACCGACATCTCCGACCTCGCCGAGGAAAGCGAGGACGACGTCGCGTTCGCGCTTCGGCTGATCAGCGATCCGGGTGTCGCGGCGGTCCCGGGCTCATCGTTCTTCTCACGGCCGGAGCTCGGCCGGAGGAAGCTCCGGTTCGCTTTCCCGAAGCGCCACGACACGCTCGCGGCGGCCGCAGAGCGGCTGGCGCGCCTCGGTGCCCGCGTCTGATCGAGTTATCGCCGAGCGGACGGACCGTCAGTGGGCCATCACGAGCCCGGCCAGCTCGCCGATGGCGCGGCGCACATCGATCGTGTCGAAGCGCATCAGCGGGTCGGACTCGATCGCCCGCTCCACGATCCGGCCCGCGATCCTGGTGTAGACGACGGGATAGATCGCGCCCGACCCGTCCGCCTCGAGCGTGGCCGCGATGGCGTCCGGCCCGCCACCGTCGAGGACATGGGCCAGCGGCTGGACGCCGTCATCGCGGACGCCGCCCTCCGGGTCCGCGGTGAGCACATGCGCCAGGTAGCCGCGTTGGTGGAAGAGCTCGGGCGCCTCGGCGAGCTCGCCAGCGATGAAGCCCTCGATGGTGTCGGGGGCGAGGTGCGGCCGGTCGGGCTCGTATCCGAAATGGAGCTGCGCGATGCGGCCGGCAAGGACCCGGGCGTTGTAGCGGGCACCGTGCACGGCTCCAGAGTTCGAGGGAACGCCATGCTTCTGGAGGCCCTTCGACCCCTGGCCGATGGTGCCCGCGAAGTAGATCCCGGGCACCGTGGCACTCTCCCACCAGGGCGTCTGGACCGGCAGCCGGCTGGCACCGAACGTCGTGACGCCGAGGTCCGGCAGATCCCGCAGCGGGCTCACGAAGCCTGTCGCCGAGATGACGTCATCCACCTCGATCGCGAGGTCCGGCCCGCCGTCGGTGCGCCGCAGGTGGACGGTCATCTGGACGTCGCCGGCCGGTTCGATCCGGTCGATGGCCGCGTCGAGGACGCTGACGCCGCCGCCCAAAACGTGATCCTCGTACGGCTGGACGTACCGGGCCCGGACGCCGACCAGCGTCTTGGTCTCGACGGACAGCCGCGCCCGTGACGGCGACACGAGGATCAGCTGCCGGGCCCATGGCAGGAGCCCGGTCGCGAGCTCGAAGCCTGAGTTCTGCTTGCCGATGATGAGCACCCGCCTATCGGCGTATGCCTCCGCCGGCCGGACGTCCGCGTAGTGGTGTGACAGGTCCATCCCGATGCCGGGCGGCGAGAACGGCTCGGCGACGCCGACCGCCACGACCAGCACCTGGCAGCGGTAGACGCCGTCCGTCGTCTCGATCTCGAACCGGTCGCCATCGGGCGTCTCGACGCGGCGCGTGGCAGTCCAGCGGCAGCCATACCGGATCGCGATCCCGGCGCGCTCGGCGAACGCCGCAAGGTTCGCCTCCATCTCGGGCCGCGACGGGAAGTACGAGGTCCCGTCCATCAATCCGGGCTGCAGCGCACGCGCGGCGGGGTGATCCGTCAGGAGGCTGTTCCAGTCGTACCGCTCGTACGCGCGCGTCCCGCGCGCGACGGGCGCGTATGGCTTCGTCCACGACAGGAGGCGCTGGAAATGCGGCCACCGCCGGAACATGCCGCCCGGCGACGGGTCGCCCGAGACAGTCGCCGACGACACACCGACCGCGCGAAGCGACGCCGTCACCTGGAGCGCGCCCGGCCCGCTGCCGATGACGACGACCGGGTACTCGCCCGGCGGGAAGGGGCGGTCGAGGGTGGTCAGCTCCGCCATCGGTTCGCCGCCCGGAGACGCCGCGCCTGTGCCTGGAGCATCCGCCACATCACCCGCGGATGGGCGATCAGGAAGGCCTCCACCCGAGGGCCCGCGAGGACGAGGCAGCGGAGCGGTCGCGTCGCCACGACATCCGCGATCGGCGATTCCCCGAGGATGATCGAGACCTCGCCGAAGAACTCTCCGCGCCCGAGGCGGGCGCGCTCGGTCCCGTCGACGACGATCGCGGCTTCGCCATCGAGGATCACGTAGAAGCCGGAACCCGTGAGCCCCTGGCGCAGGACCTTGTCGCCGTCCGAGAAGACGGCCTCCTCGAACATGTGGACGATGCCTTCGAGCTGTGGGCCGGTGAGGTCCGCGAAGAGCGAGAAGCCCGCGATCGCATCAACCAGTTCGGCTCGATCGACCATCGCGTGATGGTGACAGAACGAGGCTTCCCACGGAAGGTCACCGCGGCCTCTCTCGGTTGACGGCCCGCGGTCGCACGCGCAGCATGCTGACGACCCAGTGGAGGACGTGGATGACCCTGACTCGCGACCGAAAGGCCGACCTCCTGTCGGCCGCGCGCCTGTTCGATGGCGTCGATCCCGAGGGGATGGACCGGATCGCGGCGGTCGCCGTCGAGGCCGAGTTCCCGACGGACCACGTCATCGCGCGCCAGGGGGACATCGGGACGGGGTTCTTCGTGGTCGTGGCCGGCGGGGTGCGTGTCGTCCGCGACGGGCAGGTCATCGCGCGACTCGGTCCGGGCGACTTCTTCGGCGAGCTGTCGGTGCTCGACGGGCAGCCGCGACTCGCCCAGGTCATCGCCGACGAGCCGACGAGCTGTCTCGCCCTCGCGACGTGGGATTTCGAGGCGGTCCTGCTCGAGGAGCCGCGGGTGACGCTGGCCATCCTGCGAGGCGTCGCGCGGCGGTTGCGCGACCTGACGGAAGCCGACCGACACTGACCGCACGCCGGCATCCGGGACGAGGACGATGACCGATCCGCAGTCGCTCCCGCGCGGGACCGTCACCTTCTTGTTCTCGGACATCGAGGGCTCGACGGCGCTCGAGGGGAGCATCGGGCGCGAGCGGTACGCGGACGTCCTCGCGCGTCACAAGGCGATCGTCAGCGGGGCGTGGGCCGCGAACGGCGGCCACGAGCTCGGCACGGAGGGCGATTCGTACTTCGTGGCCTTTGCCGAGAGCTGGCAGGCGGTCGGCGCGGCGGTCGCTGCGCAACGGGCGCTCGCGGCGGAGCGATGGCCGGACGATGCCGAGGTCCGGATCCGGATCGGCATCAACACCGGCGACGCCGACCAGACCGGCGACACCTATGTCGGCCTCGCAGTGAACCGCGCAGCGCGGATCGCTGCGGCCGCAGCCGGCGGCCAGGTCCTCGTGTCCGGAACGACGCGGGAGCTGTCGCAGGACAACCCGATCGACGGTGTCACGTTCCAAGATATGGGCGAGCACCGACTCAAGGATCTCGGCGCGCCGGTTCGGATCTACCAGGTGGAGGCCGACGGGCTGCGCCCGAGCTTTCCGGCGTTGCGGACGCTCGATGCACGCCCGAACAACCTGCCGACCCAGCTGACGACATTCGTCGGGCGCGATGCCGAGCTCGACGAGGCGGCCGCGCTGCTCGCCACGACCCGGCTCCTGACGCTGTCCGGTCCTGGCGGGACGGGCAAGACGCGCTTGTCGCTGCAGCTCGCCGCCCGCGCATCCGACGACTTCCCGGACGGCGTGTACTTCGTGCCGCTCGAGCCGATTCGCGACCCGATCCTCGTCGGGCCGCGGATCGCGACGACCGTCGGGGTCGTCGAGACCTCCCAACGACCCATCGCGGAATCCCTCTCGGACTGGTTGCGTGACAAGCGTCTGCTGCTGGTCCTGGACAACTTCGAGCAGGTGCTCGGTGCAGCGCCGCTGGTCGCGGACCTCCTCCGCCGTGCCGCGGGGATCAAGGTCATCGTCACGAGTCGGGCGGTCCTCCGCGTGTCCGGCGAGCAGGAGTATCCCGTTCCGGGCCTCCCGACACCGCCCGATCCGAGCACGCTGAGCGGCCTCGAGCGGCTCCAGCAGGGCGGTGCTCAGGCGCACCTCGACCCCGCTGCGCTGGGCGAGTACGCCTCCGTGCGGCTCTTCGTCGAGCGCGCGGTCGCAGTCCGGCCGAGCTTCGCCGTGACCACCGAGAACGCGGCAGCGGTCGCGGCGATCAGCGCGCGACTTCACGGCATGCCGCTCGCGATCGAGCTTGCCGCGGCCCGGATCAAGATCCTGTCGCCCGACGCCATCCTCGCCCGTCTCGACCACCAGCTCGACGTCCTCGCCGCGGGTTCGCGAGACCTGCCCACCCGCCAGCAGACGCTCCGCGGCGCGATCGCGTGGAGCTATGACCTGCTGGACCCGGCCGGACGGACGCTGCTCGATCGGCTGTCGGTCTTCGCGACCGGTTGTGATGTCGCATCGGCTGAGGCGGTCTGCGGCCCGTCGGCGGAGATCGGCGGCGACATCCTCGACGGCCTGATGGCCCTCGTGGACCAGAGCCTGCTCAAGGTCGAGGAGATGGCGGACGGCGAGCCGCGTTTCCGGATGCTCGACACGATCAGGGCCTATGCGGCCGAACAGCTCGAGGCGAGCGGGGAAGCCGACCGGATCCGTGGACGCCACACCGACTGGTACGTCGCGCTCGTCGAGCGGGCGGCCGCCGAGCTGTCCGGCCCCGACCAGCGACGCTGGCTCGACCGGCTCGAGATCGAGCACGACGACATCCGAGCCGTCCTCGATCGCGCGGTCGCCGCGCCGGACCCGCCGGTCGCGATCGGGCTCGCATTCCATATCTGGCGGTTCTGGCAGAAACACGGCCATCTCGCCGAAGCTCGGCGGCGTCTCGAGGCGATGGAGGCACTCGAGTGGTCGCGCGACGACCCTCGCCTCCGAGTCCGGCTGGTCGAAGCGCTCGGCGGGACCTATTGGTGGATGGGCGATCTCGAACGCATGTCGGCGTGCTACCGAGAGGCACTCGAGCTGGCGCTCGCTGGCGGGACCGCGACCGAGATCGCGAACGCCTACTACAACGCATCGTTCCAGTACGCGGTGCCGTCGGAAACCGGCGACGGCGCGATCGAATCCGACCCCGAGGGCGTCGGGCTCGCCTATCTCGAACGCGCCCGAGACATCTTCCACAGCGCCGGCGACAGACGCGGCGAGGCGAACGCCCGCTGGGGGATCGGGAACTACCAGTATTTCCGGGCCCGCCCAGGGAACGGCGTCGATGACTTCCGGGCCGCGCTCGAGATGTTCCGCGAGGCAGGCGACGAGACGATGGAGGCGTGGTCCCTCCACATGCTCGGCACCGGCCTGCTCCGGAACGGCGACGTCGCGGCCGCCCACCGACACGTCGCGGACGCCATCCGTCATTTCACGGCGTCCGGCGACGCGTCGGGTCTGACCCTGACCCTCGACGACATGTCGGCGATCGCGGTCGCGGAGGGCGACCTCCCGCGCGCCGCACGTCTGCGCGGCGCGGCACGCAACCTGACGATGGAGACCGGCGCGGAGCTCGCCGAGTACGTCGAGGACACCTTCGAGACGGGCGTCAGACCCGGGGTCCGCTCACACATGCCATCCGAGGAGCTCGCGCGCTACGGTGCCGAGGGCGCCGCGTTCACGCTCGACGAGGCCGTCGCCTACGCGCTCGAAGGGTCCGACGCCGTCGAGTCGGGCGCGTGACCGCTAGACTGGCGTTCCGATGACGACCACCGAGGCCCCTCGCGAGAAGACCGGGATCCCCAAGAATCCCGGCCGCCGCGACCTCGGGATGCGCGCGACGCTCGTCTTCCCGGACCGCGACATCGTCGAGAAGTTCT